>QJVU01000500.1 GCA_003235605.1 Planctomycetota bacterium
CACCACGTGGCCCACCTGCTCGCGAAGTACATCTCCCGCAACGGCAGCCGCGTGATCACCGGGTGCATGATCGACAAGATCATCGTGGAGAACGGCGAGGCCAAAGGCGTGGTTCTCGAAGACGGCACGGTGATCAAGGCCAAACAGTTCGTGTGCAGCGCGATCAACCCGCACCAGACCTTCTTCGACCTGGTGGGCCGCGACAAGCTCGACGCCGAGCTCGCGGGACGGATCGACCAGTGGACGTACTCGGACACGAGCTTCTTCACCGTGCACACGGCGCTCTTCGACCGGCCGAACTTCAAGGTGGCTGCCGATGATCCGGGGCTAAACGATGCCCTCATCTACGTGGTCGGGTACGAGAGCGAACAGGATCTGGTGGACCATCTCGAGGCCTCCCGGCGCGGCGAGCTGCACGACGGCGGGTTCAACTGCTGCTTCCCATCGGTGCACGACCCACGCCGCGTCCACCGGGGGTACGACAGCGAAGTGAAGCACATCGGCCTCATCTCCATGGAGTGCGCGCCCTACAACCTCAAGAACGGCGGCGCCCTCGCGTGGAACCGGGTGCGGCGGCAGTACGCGGAGCAGTGCAAGGCGAAGCTGGCGAAATACTGCACCAACATGGGCGAAGACAACGTGGCATGGGACTACATCGGTACGCCGCTCGACACCGAGAACAAGTTCCCGGACATGAAGAACGGCTGCTTCAAGCAGGGCGCCTATCTACCGCTGCAGATGGGGTACTTCCGGCCCAACGAGTACTGCGGCCAACACGACACCCCAATCAAGAGACTCTACATGGGCGGGGCATGCACCCACTCGGGCGGCATGATTACCTATGGGCCCGGCTACAACGCGGCCAACAAGATCGCCGAGGACCTGGGGATTGCCAAGTGGTGGCCCGAGCCCGAGAGCGTGACGAAGGCGAAGGAACTCAACCTGCTCTGATCCATAGGCAAGAGAACGCAACCCGCTTGATCCGCAAAGGAGACGACCATGTTTATTCGATCCACTGGCCTGGGACGCACCCTGCTCACCTGCCACGTCGCCAAGATCGAGATCACCGACATCGTGCCCTCCACCCTGGAGCCTGCGAAGGACGGCGAGAAGGAGCCGATGCGGATGCTGATGACCATCCAGACGACCGACCCGGTCAACTGGACGGTGCGGGGGTTTGTGGAGCCCGACGACCTTAGGCTGATCATCAAGGCCGCACTCAAGCCCAAGGTGATCTTCACGGCCATCAAGTTCCTGCTCTTCGGAGGAAGCTCGAAAAAGACGGTTCCTGAACAGGCCAAGGCTACGGCTACCGCCCAGGCGTAAGGCGAAGAGCGGTCTGAACAGACCCAACCAGGAGGCTACGATGGCAGACAAGAAATACGATGTGGTGATCGCCGGGGGCGGGCACCAGGCCAATATCCTCGGCTGCTACCTCGCCCGGGCGGGCCTTAAGACGGCCATGTTCGACCGCTGGCACGAGTGCGGCGGCGGGGCCTGCGGCGAGGAACTCCCGGTGCCCGGGTTCATCCAGAACGTGTGTGCCAACTGGACCCGCTTCTACACCCACCCCGCATACGAAGACTTTAACCTGCGGGACTTCGGGCTTGTGTACACGTTCCCCGAGTACAACGAGGGGTGGGTGTACCCCGACGGCAAGTACATGCTCGGTAAGGCGGTGATGGAGGTGGTCGACCCCATCACCGGTCGCGCCGAGTGGAACGGCGCCCGGGCCCA
The DNA here is from genome assembly GCA_003235605.1 of Planctomycetota bacterium. Next base: position 1,738 of record QJVU01000500.1, read on the forward strand.
GGAGGTGGTGAACCACGCCCGCCAGATCTCGAAGCACGACGGCGACGTCATCGAGGATCTGCTGAACCGGTTCCAGCGCACCTGGAACCCGGCCTATGCCAAGTACCGTTACACGGGTCCCGGCCAGTGGGGTGAGCTCGACCCCCTGGAGGAGTTGACCAAGGACTCCACGTACGGCATCGACCCGCGCTACGCGCACATGACGATCGCCGAGATCGCCCAGGACCTGTTCGAGAGCCCCGAGTTCCAGGTGTTCTTCATGCGGGCCCACCAGACCAGCCACGGCTTGATGCCCCACGAGAAGGCCGGTCTGTACTGGCACGTCCACGTGCTGGGGTTGGTCTTGTCCGTCTCATCGGCGGCGATCGTTCAGGGGGGCAGCCATTCCATCACCCACGCCCTGTTGCGTGCCTTTCAGGCAGAGGGCGGCGATTTCTTCGTGCTGAGCGAGGTGGACAAGATCCTGGTCAAGAACGGCAAGGCTGCCGGCATCCGCCTGACCAACGGCGACGAGATCGAGGCCGATGTCGTGGTCAGCGACATGTCGATCGACCTGACTCTCGATCTTCTTGGCCAGGAATATGTGCCTGCCGAGCTGTGGGCCAAGGTCCAGAAGACCAAAGAACCGCCGAAGGACATGAACGACATCTCGGGCTTCTCCAGGACCCAGGTCCTCTGGGGTTCCGTGGCGCTCATGGAGCCTCCCGTTTATCCCCAGCACGAGGGGCTTGGCTACGTGCCCAGGCTCTACATGGGCGAGGCCGACCCGGCGAAGTTCATCTCCGGCGAGTACCAGAAGGAGCGCTGGGAGAAGGGGATGGCAGACCAGCTCTCGCTGTTGGTGGCTCCCGAGAGCCAGTGGGATCCAACCCGGGCGCCGAAGGGGCGGTTCTGCGCCATGGTCGAGGAGTTCAGTTGCCACGTCAGCCGGTTCTCCGAGCGCGAATGGCTCCGGATCAAGCGGGAGGTGGCCCACAAGATGGTCGAGGAGTGGGGCAAGTACGCGCCCAACGTGACCAAGGAGAGCTTCATCGAGGCCCACATCTCCACCCCGGACGATGTCCGCCAGCGCAACCCGAACAACTCCGGCGGTGGGTGGGGG
>QJVU01000623.1 GCA_003235605.1 Planctomycetota bacterium
GCCACGGGTACGTTGAGCAGTTCGATCCAGGCCCACAGGGTGTAGGAGAGGATCGGGACCGCCAGGCCTAGAGCCAGGAGCAACCAGGGGTTGTCCATGAGCCTCTGGATCGGGTGGATCGGCTTGTCGTCGTCCATGGTCATCGATTCATCGAGGTATTCGGGGTTGTGCTCGCCTCGGCGAGGCCACGCCGCCGCATCCATGCGGTCGTGACCAGCCCCAGGAACAGGAGGCCGCCGGCGATGGCGATGAAGCCGCCGACGCCCATCACCAACAGGCCCAGTGTTTCGGCAGTGCCGCGCTCTGCCTGCTCGGCGCCGTAAGCCTTGCGCTGCATGCCGTAGGCACCTGCAAGAGCGAAGCCCAGGGCGAACACGGTCTGCCCGACGCCGAACAGGGCCGGCTGCCAGCTCGCAAGGTTGCACAGGCGTCCGGCAGGCAGCGGAGCGGACAGCTTGCCCAGCAGCAGGTAGGTGGCCGCCATGAAGGCAACGGTGACGGCGCCGATGCTGGCGTGGTAGTGGCCGGGGATCATCGTGTTGGCGCCGCGGATGAGGCCGCCCATGATGAAACCGAACACGGTGAGGACGACGCTTGCCACGAGCCCCGTGTACCTGGGGTCCCGCCAGCTCCCCGCGCCACGTAAGGCCCGCGCCATCAGGACCACGAACACGAGTACCACGGGAAAGATCCCGAACTGCATCAGCCGCGTGAAGCCGTCCCGGTAGGTCGTGGTCCAGGCACCAGCGGCCGGGAGCAGGGGGGCCACAAGCCAGGGCACGAGCAGAGTCCCGAACAGCAGCGTCGCTGGCCTCTGGCCCAGGAGCGGTCGGCCCAGGATCGACCGCGACAGGATCAACCACACCACCAGCATGGCGATGACATTCACCAGCTGCAGGACATGACCGCCCCCCCAGAACAACAGTTCATAGTGGGCCTGGGCGGCCAGGTCTCCCGGGATCGCTAGCCGTGAGCTGAGGAAGGTCAGCGCGGCCAGGAATGTCGCGATCACGCCGACGCGGAGACCCGAGAGCGTGGCAGGGCAGACAGACAGCCAGCTGTCGTTTCGCGCTTCCGGCAGCAAGCGTCTGCTCAGCAGCGCCGCAAGGACGCCGGTGGCAAACAGGGCCTGGCCCGACCCGAAGAGCCAGTGGTCGATGGTGGGGACGTAGTTGGAGATGATCGGCTGGCTGTGTGGCAGCCATGCAGCGAGGCTGAGCAGCCCGACACCAGAACCTGCAAGCCAGAAGCTGGACCGTGCCAGCAGCGCACCGCCCGGGCGCATGGGCAGCAGGAAGGCCAAGCTCGTGAAGAACGAGCTGAACCAGAGCACCAGGGCCAGGTTCACATGGACCACCAGGCAGCGCCGGAAGAAGGCAGGGTCCTCCACCAGCCGGTCGAACGGTGGCATGCGGGCGATCACCAGCAGCAGGGCGAAGAACCCGGCCAGGATCAGCACGAACACCGCGAGTCCGAGCCAGCGCCGGGCGTTCCTCGAGTCGCTCTGGGCTACCTGCATGGGTCGAGCTCCTGACACTCAATGGAGTCTTACATCCATTGAATTCATCGCCGCGGAAGTTAGCCGAATTTCAATGGAGTCTCAAGTCTTTTGATTCTCAATTCTCCTCCCTGCTCTGGTATCTTGACCCGATGCTGCTGACGCAGACCGCCGAATACGCACTCCGGGCCATGGCCACCCTGGCCACCCTGGCCCCTGGCGAGGCCATCCGCGCCTCGGACCTGGCGGAAAAGACCGGAATCCCGGTCCATTACCTGTCCAAGGTCATGCGTCGCCTGGTCGTGCTGCGCCTGGTGACCTCCCGCAAGGGCCACGGCGGTGGCTTCGCCCTTGGGCGGCCGCCCGCCAAGATCACCTTCGGGGAGATCCTGAAGGTGGATCCCTACTTCGAAACCACGACCCAGTGCGCCTTCGGGTGGGGGAACTGCAACAACAACAGCCCCTGCCCCCTGCACTCCACCTGGAGCGAGCTGAAGGAAGCTTTCCACAACTGGGCCAGCAAGACGACCCTGGCCGCCGTCAGGGAGCGCCACTAGCGCGAGTCGGACCGCCCACTCTCGCGGATTGCTTCGATCAACGGCTCGGGCTCCGCCCCCAACCCCTTCAGCTGATCGCGGATCACACCCCCGCGATCCAGCAGGGTAATCAGGTTGGAGTGGGCAAACCCACCGTCGGGGTTTTGCTTGTAGCGGATGCCCAGGACGGCGGCGATCTCCCGGACCGAACCCGCATCTGCGCACAACAGCGTCCAGCGGTCTGGATCCAGGCTCTCTCTTCGAGCGTAGGCCTTCAGGACCTCCGGAGTGTCCCGTGCCGGATCGATCGACAACAGCAGGTAGTGCACCGGCATCCTCGAGACCGCCGCTTCGATCTTCTTGAGCGCCGCCAGAGTCATGGGGCAGGCGTACTCACAATGGGTGAAGATCATCGCCACCACCTGCGGCTTGCCTGCAAACTCGCGGAGCCGCCGCTCCTTGCCCTCCTGGTCGGTCCACGTCGATTCCAACTGGTAGACAGAATCCTTGGAGATCTGGATCTCTACCTCCTTTTGAAGTTCTGCGCAGCATTACGGGAGCTTATCTGGTGCTTTCTCGGCACAACCCAGGCTCAAAACCAGGCACAAAGCCAGGCTCAATACCGCAGCTCCGGTCTTCAAAGTGATCATTGCTTCCCATCCATCGCACAGCGAAACCCCAGGTTCTTGCCGGTGTATGCGCCTTGCAGACTGCTCCGAAAAGCAAAGCGCATGAACGCCGCATAGTCGCTGGGATCAGGTGAGCCAATCGAGCCAGCTCCACAGAAGAGCGACCTCTCCA
>QJVU01000054.1 GCA_003235605.1 Planctomycetota bacterium
GACGTTCTCCACGCAGCGGCCGCACAGCTCCGGGTGCCCCGGATGGGTACCGACATCCGCCCGTTGGTGCCAGCAACGGCTACATTTGGGATTCCCGGAAGGCCGCACTTGGAGCCACAGACCCTGCAGGCCCGAAGCCACCGTGCCCTCCTCCGGCCTGTCCCCCTCCGGGTGCACGCGCGCCTCGGAAGTGATGAAAAGGAACCTCAGCTCTTCGCCGAAGGACTGCAGCGAGGCGAGCAGCTTGGGTGCGCAAAACAGGTCCACCTCCGCCGCAAGCGAGGAGCCGATGGCGCCATCGGCCCGCAGCCGCTCGAGCTCCTTGCCCACCGCCGTGCGGACGCCGATCACCCGTTCCCAGAGCCCTCGGTCGAAGGCATCGTCCTCGTCCAGGGGGAAGAGGCCCGGATACCACTGCTCCAGGAACACGCTCTCGCCCCGCTCCCCCGGGATGTGCTGCCAGATCTCTTCCGCGGTGAAGCTCAGGATGGGTGCCAGCCAGCGTGCCAGAGCCTCGACGATGTGGTACATCGCGGTCTGCGCCGAGCGCCGGGCCAGGCTGTCCGCCTGCGTGGTGTACTGGCGGTCCTTGATGACATCCAGATAAAAGCCGCCCAGGTCCACGACACAGAAGTTGTGGATCTTCTGGTAGATGAGGTGGAACTGGTAGCCGCGGTACGCAGCGACCAGCTGCTCCTGCAGCTGCAAGGCCCGGTCCACCACCCAGCGATCCAGCTCCAGCATCGACTCCGGAGCCACCGCGTTGGCCCCCGGCTCGAAGCCGTGGAGATTGGCAAGCAGGAACCGGGCGGTGTTGCGGATGCGCCGGTAGGCGTCCGCCATGCGCTTGAGGATCTCGTCGGAGACGCTGATCTCCCCGCGGTAGTCGGTGGACGCCACCCACAAGCGCAGGATATCGGCCCCCAGGGTCTTGATCACCTGCTGGGGGGTGACCACGTTGCCCCGGGACTTGGACATCTTCATGCCCTCGGCATCGACGGTGAAGCCGTGGGTCAGAACCTCCGCATAGGGGGCCCGGCCGGAGAGCGCCGCCGAAGTCAGCAGGGAAGACTGGAACCAGCCCCGGTGCTGGTCCGAGCCTTCCAGGTACAGGTCGGCGGGAAACGCGAGCTCCTCGCGCCGCTCCAGCACGCACCTGTGGGTGACTCCAGAATCGAACCAGACGTCCAGCGTATCGGAAGTCTTGTCGTACTCCTTCGACTCCAGGCCCAGCAGGTCCCAGGGGTCCAGGGAGAACCACGCCTCTATTCCCTCGGCCTCGACTCGCTTCGCCACCTCCTCGATCAGGCGCTCGGTCTCGGGGTGCAGGACGCCGGTGTCCTTGTGCACGAACAAGGGGATGGGCACCCCCCAGGTGCGCTGGCGTGAGATGCACCAGTCGGGACGATTCTGCACCATGCCCGCGATGCGGTCCTGGCCCCAGTCCGGCACCCATTGCACCCGGGCGATCTCCGCCATCGCGGTCTCGCGCAGCCCGCGGCGGTCCATGCTGATGAACCACTGGGGCGTGGCGCGGAAGATGATCGGCGTCTTGTGCCGCCAGCAGTGCGGATAGCTGTGGGTGAAGCGCTCTTCTCGGACCAGCACGCCTTTAGCCTTGAGCACCTCGATGACGTGCTCGTTGGCCTGAAACACGTGCTCCCCCTCGAAGAGCTCGGTACCGGGCACGAAGCGCCCGTCACCCCCGACGGGATTGTCCACCGGAAGGCCGTAGCGGGCGCCGACCACATAGTCTTCGAGGCCATGACCCGGGGCCGTGTGCACGGCGCCCGTACCGGCCTCCAGGGTGACGTGATCGCCCAGAATCACCGGCACCTCCCGGTCATAGAAGGGGTGGCGCAGGCGCACGCCTTCGAAGGACGCTCCCTGGGCATAGGCGACCACTCGGTAGTCCTCGATGCCGTAACGGCCCATGACGTCCTTGAGCATGGCCTCGGCCATCACCAGGCGCTCGGGCCCGTCCGGGCCGTTGAACGCCACCACGGCGTACTCCAGGCCGCCGTTGAGGGCGACCGCCTGGCTCGCCGGCAGGGTCCAGGGGGTGGTGGTCCAGATCACCACCGAGATGGGACCCTCGCCCATGCCGTCCGGCACGTGGTGGCAGAGGGGAAACAGAGCATCCTCGTCCACGACGGGGAAGCGCACGTCGACAGCGAACGAGCTCTTGTCCGCGTACTCTACCTCCGCCTCCGCCAGGGCCGAGCCGCAGTCGGTACACCAGTGCACCGGCTTGTAGCCCTTCTGGACATGGCCGTTGCGGACGATGCTGCCCAGGGCGCGGATGATATCGGCCTCGAAGCGGTAGTCCATGGTGAGGTAGGGATTCGACCAGTCACCGAGCACGCCCAAGCGCTGGAAATCGGCGCGCTGGCGCACCACCTGGGCTGCCGCGTACTCCCGGCAAGCCTGGCGAAAGCGTACCGCGTCCACCTTGTAACCGACGCGTCCGATCTTCTTCTCCACCTGCAGCTCGATGGGCAGCCCGTGGCAGTCCCAGCCCGGCACGTACGGCGCGTCGAAGCCGTCCAGGCCCTTGCTCTTGACGATGATGTCCTTGAGCACCTTGTTCACGGCATGACCGATGTGGATCTCTCCGTTGGCGTAGGGCGGACCGTCGTGCAGGACGAACTTGGCCCTGCCCGCTGCCCGGGCACGCTGCTTCTCGTAGAGCCCCATGGCTTCCCACTGGGCGAGCAGCTGCGGCTCGCGCTGGGCCAGGTTGGCCTTCATGGGGAAGCCGGTCTGCGGTAGGTTGAGAGTATGCTTGTAGTCGGTCACTGCCTGATCACTTTTCAATGCTTGCTAGGAATCC
>QJVU01000551.1 GCA_003235605.1 Planctomycetota bacterium
GCCCGCGCAAAGACCTTGGTCGTGGATGCGGATCCGGAGCGGCTCCAGCGTCTCCTGGACACGCTGCAGTCGGAACGGGCGGAATAGCTTTGCAGCTCCGCGGGTTCGAGTGACGGCAGAGCGCATGCAGGGGGCTGCGGTACTTCGCCAGAGCTCGTTTCGCGACAACCTTGGTTCTTAACCTGCAGGCGCGGGCATGGCATCCTATGCGGTTCGTCGGCTTCACGCATTCGTTGTTTCGCACCTACACTTGCTCGCCCTCGCTCGCCGGTCAGCATGCTCCGTGCCGAACTCAAATCCATTCACGAGGACAACCGCCGTTCCTGGAACGCGGCCACCGTCGCTCACAACAGCCACAAGGGGAACCAGATCCGCTTCTTCAAGGAAGGCGGCAACACCCTGTTTCCGGAGGAACGCGACCTCCTGGGCGACGTCGAGGGCCTGAGGGTTCTGCACCTGCAGTGCAACTGCGGCCAGGACTCTCTCAGCCTGGCGCGGCTCGGTGCCAACGTCACAGGTGTGGACATCTGCGACGAAGCCATCCACTTCGCCTGTTGCCTGTCCACCCGCACCGGCATCCGGGCCGAGTTCCACCGCGCGGACCTCTACGAGTGGCTGGCCGATGCAGATGGGGCCGGACAGCGTTTCGATGTGGTGTACAGCTCCTACGGCACGACGTGCTGGCTGTCCGACCTGCAGCTGTGGGCCCAGCTGCTGGCGAAGGTCCTGGTGAGGGGTGGACGCTTCGTGAGCGTGGACTTCCATCCCATGCTCTACATGTTCGATGAAGAAGGCCGTCTCAAGCACCCGTACTCGACCCATGGCAGCGCCTCTTGGGACGAGCGGGGTGTCGCCGACTACGTCGGGGAGTCGGGTCCAGCCCTCGTGCCGTGGGGCTTCCAGGAAGGCATACGCAACTTCCAGAACCCCTACCCGAAGCACTTCTTCCGGTGGGGCATGGGCGAGCTCTTGACCAGCCTCCTCGGGGCCGGGATGACCCTCGACATTCTCCGAGAGTATCCGTTTACCAACGGCTGCCGGTTCTTCCGCCACGGTTCCACGGGGGGCGGACCCAGGCACCGGCAACCCCCCGGCATGCCGAGCCTGCCGATGATGTACGGCCTTGTGCTCACCAAGAGCGGTCCGGCCAACGTGTCAATACGACGAAGGTAGGGACTGAGGACCGGACGAAGAGGACGAAGAGAATGTGCCCCAGCGGCTGGCCGAATCCCCACAATCACCTTAGAACCTTGGCTCCCAACGCCCCTCATCGTGAGTAGCACCCTGGACCCAGCAGCAAAGCAGCGAAGTAGCGAGTAGCGAGCATGGATACATTGACGATCGCCAACGCCCACCAAACCCGGGATCTCTACACCGAGGCCCTCCGCCGGCTGGACGAGGCAGCCCGACACACCGGGGTCCACGCCGAGGCCCTGGAACGCCTCAAGCACCCCAAGTCCGTGCTCGAGGTTTCGGTGCCGGTCCGCCGGGATGATGGCAGCCTCACGATCTTCTGCGGCTACCGGGTGCGTCATGATGACACCCGCGGCCCCACCAAGGGTGGCATCCGCTACCACCCCCACGTCGACCTCAGCGAGGTCAAGGCGCTGGCTCTCTGGATGACCTGCAAGTGCGCCGTGGTTGGCATCCCGTTCGGCGGCGCCAAGGGCGGCGTCCGGGTCAATCCCAAGGAGCTCTCGCCGATGGAGCTGGAGCGCCTCAGCCGCGGCTTCATCGCGCAGATCGCCGACTTCATCGGCCCCGAGCGGGACATCCCGGCACCGGATGTCTACACGAACGCCCGCATCATGGGCTGGATGATGGACGAGTACTCGAAGATCCAGCGCAAGAGCGTGCCCGCCTGCATCACGGGCAAACCCGTCGCCCAGGGCGGCTCGCTGGGTCGCGAGGACGCCACCGGGCGCGGCGCGTACTACTGCCTCAAGGAGCTCGAACAGCGCCGCGGCTGGAAGCCCGAGCAGAAGACCGTCGCGGTCCAGGGCTTTGGCAACGCCGGGCAGCACGTGGCGAGCCTGTTGCACCGGGATGGCTACAAGATCGTCGCCATCAGCGACTCCCGTGGCGGCATCTACAGCCGCAGGGGCTTCGACGTTCCCAGCATCCGCAAGGTCAAGAACGAGAGCCGGGAGGTCAGAGCGGTCTACTGCAAGGGCTCCATCGTCGAGATGGTGGAGTCCACCAGCGTCACCAACGAGGAGCTCCTGGAACTGGACGTGGAGATCCTGATCCCGGCTGCTCTCGAGGACCAGATCACCAGGGACAACGCCCCCAGGATAAAGGCGCCCGTGATCGTCGAAGTCGCGAACGGCCCGGTCACCCCCAACGCCGACGAAATCCTCAAGGACAAGCGCATCCTCGTCATTCCCGACATCCTTGCCAACGCCGGCGGTGTCACCGTGAGCTACTTCGAGTGGGTGCAGAACCGGACCGGCCTCTACTGGAGCGAGGAAGAGGTGCACAGGAGGCTCTCGGAGATCATGAGCCGGGAGTTCAAGAACGTCTACGACCGCAGCGAGGCGCTGGAGCTGGACATGCGCACGGCGGCGTACGCCCACGCCCTGGATCGGATCGGGGAGGCCGTCGAGGCCCAGGGCACGCGGGCGTTCTTCTCGAACCAGATCCGGGCCTGACGATTCCCAGCCGGCGCTTGACCGACCGCCGGCTGGAGCGTGTACTCGGGGTTCTCCCCTCGCGCAAGCATGAGAACCTCCCTCCCCGCGCCCGTGCCGCTGCTCGGCATCTCCATCTTCGCACTGGCGACGTCGTGCACCATTTTCGGAGGACTCTCCGAGGAAGAGCAGGCTCGGCTCGACATCTACCGCAAGAACGCCAAGCAGTACTTCGAGGAAGCCAGCGCCACGGACCAGATCAATGATTACTACCGGTCCCTGGACCAGATCGACAAGGGCCTGGCGATCGTGCCATCTGACTACCGGCTGCGGTCCCAGCGCGCCATGTGTCTGTTGATGCTCGGAAAGCGCGATCCCAACGTGCTGCCCAAGGCCGAGGCCGAGTTCAAGGACGTCATGGCGATGCGCAGCGACGCGGACCACGACCCCAAGACCATACTCGGCTATGGCCTCACGCTGCACCGCCTTGGCTACATCGAGCGAGCGCGCGCGGAGATACTCGAAGACGAGAGCAAGCTGCGGGGGGCCGGCACCAGCGACAGCAACGATCCGAAGGCCCGCGCCAGCGAACACCGCAAGCGCGCGCAGGCGTACTTCCACAGCGCGGAGCTCCAGCTGCTCAAGCTCCTCGAGAAAGAGGACTTCCTGCTCCTGGCCCACAGGCACCTGATGAACCTGAAGGAGCACCAGGGGGAACGTGCTGCTGCCAAGGCCCATGGCAAGGCGTTCCTGGTGGAGTGCAAGAAGCAGCGAGACCACTGGGAAAAGAAGTACGCCACAACCACGGTGTACGGCTACGAGCGCAATGTCGTGGTTCCGGCCATCGAGGATCTGAACCGGAACGAGCTGGCGGTGCGCGATTCGCTCTCCTTCATGTGCCAGCAGGACAGGGACTACCGGCAAGCCATCGAGCACCTGGATCGGATGCTGGCGATGCAACCGAACCGGCCGCTCTACTACTACAACCGCGGGGATTGCTACCGTGCGCTTGGGGAGGATGCCGCCGCCAAGCGGGACTTCAAGAAGTTCCTCGGCACCACGACGCTGCCCCCCGAACACCCGAAGGTGAAGAGTGCCTTCGAGTTCACCTACCGGAAGTAGCCTGCCCGGTCCGGCCCTGGGCCTGCCCCGCTCGGCGAGGTTGCGCCATGCCCGCGACTTCCGCCGGACATATGCCCGGGGACGCCGCCTCCATGGCCGACGGCTGATCGTCGTGGCGTACCGCCGGCGGGAACCGGGACACCGCCTCGGGCTCTCGGTCTCCAAGGAGCATGGGCGGGCAGTCCGCCGCAACAAGATCAAGCGCATTCTTCGGGAGGCTTTCCGCCTCACGCGTCCCTGGCTGCCAGGGCAGTACGATGTCATCCTCATCCCCCGCAAGAGCAGCGACAAGCTCCGGCTGCGCGACGTACAGGACGAGCTGCGGCACTTGCTGCAACAGGCACAGGCAGGCAAGGGCCGACAGAGAAGGCCGGCCACACGACAACCACCACCGGCATGAGCCCCCTGAAGGCACTGCTGTTGCTCCCGATCCGCGGCTACCGGCGGTTCGTCTCTCCTCTGAAGCCGCCCTGCTGCCGCTACCACCCGACCTGCTCGCGCTATGCGCTCGAGGCCATAGAGCGCCACGGGGCTCTCAAGGGTTCATGGCTGACTGTGAAACGGATCCTGCGGTGCCACCCCTTCGCCGGCCATGGCGAAGACCCGGTCCCGGAACGGGAGACTTGAGCCCGTCCAGCTACCGGCACAGCTGGTAGACGTGGACGATCATGTCCTTCGGTCCGTTCCAGTTGCGGAACTGCCCTACCAGGCGCAGGTTGCTGCGGATCCAGGCGATCGCGTCACCACGCCGGTCGATCTCCTCCAACTCGGGCTGCGTGAACAGGACATAGAAGTCCTGGCCCTGCCGGGCGGCCATCGCCGCGTGATCCTCGAAGAACTTCTCCGCCAGGACCACATCACCCTCGACCAGATCCCAGGTGTTGATGGCCTCGATCGCGATGTCGGGGCGGCCGCCCTTGCGGTTGGCCACCTTCGGCCGGTCCAGGTAGTAGGCCACGCTGGGCTGGTTGGTGGTCAGGACGCGCAGCGGCTGCACACCGACGAGGTCCTGGTCGCGGTTCAAGAACTGCACTGCTTCCCGCCATCGCGGTCGCCAACCGTACTGGCTCTGGAAGTAGAGGTAGTCCTGGCCCAGCAGGAGCACGAGGAGGATGCCCATCGGCATTGCCTTGAGCACGCGGGTGCGAAACCCGTTTCCGGTGAACCGGTCGTGCAGCGCCACTCCCAGGACGGCGGCGAGCACGTAGAAGGCCGGCAGCGTGTAGAAGGCGTAGCGGGCCGTCACCTTGAGCCCCATGCTCGCCACGATCGCCAGGGCGAAGAGCGGCAGGATCACGCATGAGGTCAGGAACAGCGCCGATCGCCTGCCACAGTCGAACAACCACAGCGCGCCACCAGCAGCCGCCACCAGGATGGGCAGGGTCACGTAGTAGGCCGTGGTCTCCGCCAGGTGCCCGAGCGAGAACGAGGCCTTGCCGGCAGCATAGTACGCCTGCACGGCGCTGAAGATCATCGGTGTCAGCAGCACCAGCACGCCCAGGGCCAACAACGGATACCACTTGTGGCTGCCTTGCTCCTGGCCCGGCCGCCGACGCCAGATGCCGCTCAGCAAGCCGTGGGCAACGACCGCTGCCAGCAGCAGGAAGGCCGAGGTGTGGGAGAACCCGGCCAGTAGCAGCGTGACCATGCCTCCCACCAGCATCGGCCAGGATCGTTCTTCGAGGCCATGGAAGAACGCGCCCAGGGAGATCACCCCGAAGAACAACACCATCGAGTAGGCGCGGGCGTTCTGGCTCCAGTAGAGGTGCCAGGGGGAGACGGCCAGGAACAGGGCCGCAAGCAACGCGGCACGGCGCCCGACCATGCCGCGGGCGGCGATGGCCAGGGCCGGAACCGAGGCAATCCCGAAGAACACCGCCGGCAGCCGCATGCCCCACTCGGTATTCTGCATGAAGTCCGGCAGGCACCGGAGCAGCAGGAACGACAGGGGATACTTGATGCACTGGGATGCCCAGAACTGCTCCATGGACCAGGCCACGTTGCGGTAGGTATGCGCCTCGTCGATCCAGAACGACCAGTCACCGAGGTGGAGCAGCCGCAGCCATGTCGCCAACACGGTGAACCCCACCAGCCACAAGAGGTGATGGGGCTCGAACGGCGCACACCTCTGCGGTCGCGCCGCGAATTGCTCCACCGGGGGGAGCGAGCTTGTTGCCGGGGGCGTCGCCGGAGGTGCTTGCAGCTCTGTTGGAGGAGACATGTAGCGCCCTCGCAGTATATTCCGTGAGCGCATGGATTGGCTCGACCTGCTGTCTCGGAGTCTTCGCTGGTCGTGAGCTTCGCGCCGCCCAAAACCCCGGAACAGCTTCAGGCGCTGCTACTGGCGTTACTGTGCGCCTTGTTGTTCTTGGGCGCCGCGGCCCTGCCAACCAGATGCCTGCTCCCCTACCCGCCGGAGGGACTCGAGCCCCTCAAATCGGAGGCCCTTGCGGCCGGCCGGATCCAGAAGCCGGAGCTGCTGGCAGGCAACATCACCATGGGCGACAAGTACAACCAATCCCTGGCTTGGGACCGCATACTCCAGGACCGCCTGCGGCGAGGGGAACTGCCGGCGTGGACCCGGGACATCGGTGGCGGCGTGCCGTTCGTGCCGCAGATGGCGCAGGTGTACCAGCCATGGAACCTGTTGTTGCTGCTGGTGCCGGCGGCCGGGGTCTACGGGATCTGGTACCTGCTGCATCTCATGCTGTTCGGCTTCTTCGCCTACCGCTTCCTGCGACGCATCGGCACTGGCCACGTCCCGGCCTGTCTTGGCATGGTGGCCGCGGTCCTGGGCCTCTGGACCCAGGCACAGATCCACCACAACGTGATCCTGACCGCCGCCCTGCCGGCGTTCGCCATCCTCTCCTGTGTCCATCACCTGATCGTGCACCGGTGCCGGAACCTCTTGCATGTGGTGCTCCTGGCGCTCGGCATGGGTCTCACCTGGTTGAGCGGCTTCGCCCCGGTGAGCCTGCAGATCTCCTACCTGGCGGCGGTGTTCGCCCTGGCCCTGGCCGCACGGAATCCAAAGGGCCAACGCCTTCGCCCGCTGTTGCTCGTGGCCACAGCCATGGCCACGGGCCTGCTGTTGGCAGCAGCCCAGTTGCTGCCGGTGCTCCTTGCCAGCACGGAGTCCAGCCGTACAGGGGCGTCCCCCGCCTTGCTCGCGCAAAAGGCCCTGGAAGTCGACCACCTTCTCACCCTGCTGTGGCCGGACCTGTTGGCGTGGCCCGCCGACCACTTCTACGGCGACCTGGGGTCCCGGCATCACCCCTGGGCCGCACTGGCGCTGTTGCCGGGGGTATGGGAAGGCGGCTTCAACTACAAAGAGACCGCCTTTGCCATCGGAACCGCGCCTTTCCTGCTGGCGCTCTCAGGGTGCCGCAGGTTCCTCGGTGCGTTCTTCGCGATCGCCGCGGCGATCGGCCTGCTGTTCGCCCTGGCCCCGCCGGGCATCCTGCAGCTCACCGCGGTGGTCCCCGGCGCCCGGGCGGGCGACCTGAAACGCTTCCTGTTCCTGTTCTCCGTCTGCGCTCCGGTGCTGGGTGCACTGGGGGCCGAACATCTCCTGCGCCAGGGCGCGCCGATGTGGCTGAAGGCCAGCGCTGCGGTTGCCGCTGCCACCAGTGGCCTGCTGTTCTTGCTGCACCTGGCGTCTCCGCAGGTCCTCACCGAGTACTACAGCGCCTGGGCCGACCGGACCCAGGGCGCACCGCCGGGAACCATGACCACCTGGATCCTGGAAGGCGAGGCCGCGGTCAACCGCGACCATCTCCTGGGTACCTTCCTGGGAGGCTCCCTGGCGGCGGGCCTCTGCCTCCTCGCCTTTTCTCATCCGGACCGCCCCTGGGCGCTCCGGGTCTTGGTCCTGCTCACTGCCGTGGAGCTGGTCGCCGTGGGTCGCGGCACCATCGTGCCCGTTGCCACGGGGCGCGTGACCACGCCACCACGGATCCTGAAACCAATCCTCGACGACTACCGCCCAGACCAACCCCGTTCCCGCCTGCAGCGCCTGGTGCATCCGCCGGGTGACTACGACATCCTGTTGGTGCCGGCGATGCCGAACCTCGGCGCCTACTGGGGCATCGAGGACATGAGCGCCTACAGCCCCCTGCCCAAGAGGGCCATGGAGGAGCTGTTCCTGGCCATCGAGCCGAACCGCTCCGGCAAGGTCCCCATCGCCCTCGGCGGCGCCGGCGTCGGCTGCTTCCGGGACGAGTCATCCTTGCAGCATCCGCTCCTGGATCTGCTGGGAATCCAGTGGATCCTGACCAACAGAACGCTCTCCCTGCCCGGACTCGAGGACCGCACGCCACCGGGACCGCCTCCCCACCGGCTCTACCGCCGCGCCACCTGCCTGCCCCGGGCCACCTTCCTGACCGAGGCCGTGATCCTGACGGATCGTGAGGCGCGGCTCCGGCGCCTCGCGAGTCGCGACCATGACCCACGCAGCATCGTGGTTCTGCAGGACGCAGACGCGCAAGCCACCCATGGAGGCGATGCCAACGCGGTCATCGAGTTCCACCACCACCGGGACGAGGAGGTTGCCCTCGCGGTCACCACGGACACGCCGGGCTACCTGCGCCTCGCAGATCCCTATGATCCCGGCTGGACGGTCACGGTGAACGGCAGCCAAGAACGGATCCTGGTAGCAGACCACTACCTGCGCGCGGTCTACCTGCCCGCCGGAAGCCACGAGGTGGTGTTCCGCTACGACGGCGCGCGCGTGGCGTGGCCCCGCTACCTGTCGCTGACCGCCCTGTTGCTCCTGGTCGTGGGAGCGCTGTTCCTCCTGGTTCGGGGGCGCCGGTGACGGACTGGCTCAGGAGCCACCCCCATCGAGCCGCGCTGGTGTTCCTGGCGATCCTGCCCATGGCTCTGCTGTGGCCGTCGCTGCTGGGGAAGAACACCTACGTCCCCTACGACCTGGCACAGTTCCCCCCGGTGGCGACCAAGCTCACCCAGGAGCAATGGGAGCAGACGGTCCACGACGACAACACCGACGTCACCGAGGTCCCGGTGATGTTCGGACCCCAGCTGGAGTTCATCCGCTCGGAGCTGCACCAGGGGCGCGTCGTGCATTGGGATCCGTACTCCCGTTCCGGAACGCCGATGTGGGCCTCTTCCATCCTGGGAATCACCTACCCCCTGAACTGGTTGCTGTTCCTGGTCCTGGATCCCTATCAGGGGTTCGCGTTGAGCGCCTACGTGACGTTCGTGATCGCCGGCTTCCTCATGTACGGCTTCCTCCTGCAGCTCGGCCTCGCTCCGCTGCCGGCGTTGTTTGGCGCCGTCGCCTTTGCGTACAGCGGCACCCTGACGATCAACTCCCACTTCTACCAGCGCATCGACGCGCTGATCTGGCTGCCCGGCATCCTCTGGGCGATGCAGGCAATGTCTCGACGGAGCGGCCGCGGGCGCATTCCCGCGCTGCTGTCCCTGGCGCTCTGCAT
>QJVU01000211.1 GCA_003235605.1 Planctomycetota bacterium
AGGATGCCACCCTGTTCGATCGCATCGAGCAGGCCACCACCAAGCTGGCCAAGGGCCTCACCCAGGCCGCCAAGGCGGCGGACGTGGACCTCGTGGGTGACGCACACGAACCCGGACCCGGACTCCCTGGGGAGTGCCATGGGGCTGTCCTTGCTGGCCCGGGAGGCCTGCCACTTGCCTAGCGACTTCGCCCTCGCGGGGCGGATCGTGCGCGCCGAGAACAAGGAGATGGTGCGGCGCCTCAACGGGACCATGCCCATGATCCCCTTGTCCCGCCTGGACCTGGGCGACTACGACTGTCTGGCGGTGGTCGACACCCAGCCGGGCTTTGGCCACACCATTCTGCCGCAGGGGCGCAACATCGACATTGTCGTGGACCACCACGTGGGTCCCGACGTGGAGCACAATGGCCGCCGCCCCCTGTTCCTGGACGTGCGCACCGAGGTAGGCGCCACCAGCAGCATGGTCACGTGCTACATCATGGAGGCCGGAGTGGACGTCCCCAGCGACGTCGCCACGGCCCTGTTCTACGGGATCAAGACCGACACGGCGGACCTCTCGAGAAACGTGAGCCCCGTCGACGAGCAGGCCTATGAGTTCCTCCTGGACAAGCTGGACCGCCAGCATCTGGCGGGCATCAGCCGGCCGGCCCTGCCCGCGGCATATTTCCGTGCTTTGCGGCAGGCGTTGAACAACGTTCGCCTCTACGACCGCATCGTGCTGTGCTCCTTGGGCAAGATCGAGAGCTCCGAGATGGTGGCGGAGGTGGCCGACCTGCTGCTCCGGCTGGAACAGAAAGACACTGTGTTTTGCGGTGGCCTGGTCGACCACAACTACCACATCTCGGTCCGCACCGAACCCGGCACCCGGGACGCCTACGAGCTGCTGGAGGATGCCCTGGCTGGTGAGGGGTCCTTCGGGGGCCACGGGGCCGTGGCGGGCGGGAGCGTCGTCCTCCCCGACGACCTGCCCCGCACCCTCAAGCGCCTGGAGCGGCGCCTGGAGAAGAACATCCTTCGCTGCCTGGGCGTGGATGACGTCACCGTCGGCAGCCTGGGATAGGCTCGCGGGATATCCCGGTAGCCGGTAGACTGGCAGGGTCGCACCGCCCCCAAGACCCCTCTCGACCGCCACTCGTCGCGCTCCACCCGATGTCTGTGCCCCAGCCCCGCGTCCTCACGTGCGGTGGCCTGGATCCCACCGCCGGCGCCGGCGTTACCGCTGACGCTCGCATGATCCAGCTACGAGGGGCCGTGCCCCTCACCGTCGCGACCTGCATTACCGTGCAGAACCGCAACCGGTTCGAGAGCGTGCACCCCGTGGATGCCGCTCTGGTGCGCCGGTCCGTCCACGCGGTGGTCGAGGACGGCCCCGTGCACGCGGTGAAGCTCGGCCTGATGCCCGATGCATGCACGTTGCAGGCGACGGTGGACGTGTTGGCCCAGAGCCTCGCCGAGGTACCTCTGGTTGTGGATCCGATTCTGTCGTCGACGGCCAGCGGCCTGCGGTCGGATCCGGGCCTTGCGGAGATCTACAGGCAGATGATGCCGATGATCACCCTGCTCACGCCGAACCAGAACGAGTTGGCACGCCTGGCCCCGCAGGGAGTGCAGCAGCTGTTGGGCGCGGGTTGCGGCGGTGTGCTGGTTACCAACGGCGACGGCCGGGAGCAGGAGGTCACCGACAGGCTCTACCGGCTGGAAGGGATGTCAGAGTTCGTGCATCCGCGCCTGCCCGTGGGCAAGGTCCACGGCACGGGTTGCGCCCTCGCTACCACGATTGCCGTGCATCTGGCTCGCGGGGAAGACATGGAACAGGCGGCCGCCACTGCGGTGCGTATCGTCGCGCGCTGTCTGGAGGCGACCGTCCCTGGTACCAACGGTCGACCTGTCCCGCTGAACCTGATCTAGCTTGCGGCGCTAGAGCCGGTGGCCGTCGAACATCTCATCGATCTGGTGCTGGAACTGCGACTGCACGACATGGCGGCGTACCTTCAGCGTCGGCGTCAGTAGCTTGTTCTCCTGGGTCATGGGCTCGATGCAGATGTGGAAGCACGCGATGTTCTCGCAGGGGCGAAAACCCCGCTGGCGGCTGAGCAACGCATCGAGCTCACGGCGGAACAGCTGTCTGACCCTGGAGCTGCGAAGAAACCCGTCGCGCTCTTCCCATTCGGGGCGGGGTATCTGCTCCTCGAGCACCTCCGTCATCGGGACCAGGATCGCTCCCAGGCACTTCTTGTCCTGGCCGACGACCACGACCTGGTCCACCAACGCGGATGTCTTGATCGCGGTCTCCAACGGTTCCGGTTCTATGTTCTCGCCGCTGGAGAGCACGATGGTGTCCTTGGCGCGTCCCGTGATGTAGAGGTAGCCGAGGGCGTCCTTGCGTCCCAGGTCGCCGGTGTTGAACCACCCTCCCTGGAGCACCCTCGCGGTGCGCTGCGGGTTCCTGTAGTACCCTTGCATGACCTGAGGCCCCCTGACCCACAGGACGCCAGTCTCGCCCGGCGACAACGCCCTGCCGTCCTTGCCGCGGACCTCCACCTCAGTCTCTGGCAGGGGTGGACCGATGGTGCATGGACGGCGGTCCGATGGCGCGCGCACCGCCACTACGGGGCTTGTCTCGGTCAGGCCGTAGCCGTTGAGAAGCGGCAGGCCGATTCCCAACAGGCACTCGTCCACGTGGGGCGGCAGCGCACCACCGCCCGACACGCAGAGGCGCAGGCGGCCGCCGCTCGCACGGCGGAACGCGCGCAGGACCGTAGCGTCGCAAAGGCGATGCAGGAGGCGCGTGAGCCTGCCGGCGCGCCGGCCGCCCACCTCGCGGGCAT
>QJVU01000052.1 GCA_003235605.1 Planctomycetota bacterium
GTGGCGGTGGACGCCATGCAGAAGGGGGCCACCTACTACATCGAGAAGCCCGTGGATCTGGTGGAGCTGCGGACCAAGGTGTCGAAGTGCCTCGAGGAGCACCAGAAAGACCTCGCCTACGAAGATCTCCGCAACCGGATGGACCGGGAGTTGGGCATCGAGGGCATCATCGGCCAGGACCCGAAGATCCGCAGGGTGCTGCAGATCATCCGGCAGATCGCCCCTACGGACGCGTCGGTGCTGATCCTGGGCGGTTCGGGCACCGGCAAGGAACTGGTCGCCCGCGCCATCCACCGGAACTCGCCCCGCAGGGACAGGCCGTTCGTCGCCCTGAACTGCGGCGGCCTCTCGGAGGGCACCATCGAGAGCGAGCTCTTCGGCCACAAGAAGGGGGCCTTCACCGGCGCACTGGCCGATCGGGAGGGCAAGTTCGAGTACGCCGACACCGGCACGCTGTTCCTGGACGAGGTGGGAGAGATGCCGACGAGCACCCAGATCAAGCTGCTGAGGGTGCTGGAAGACGGCGAAATCACCAGGCTGGGCTCCAACAAACCCCAGAAGGTGGACGTGCGGGTGCTGGCGGCCACCAACGCCGACCTGTCCAAGCGAGTAGAGGCCCACGAGTTTCGTGAGGACCTCTTCTACCGCCTCAAGGTGGTGACCCTGGAGCTGCCGCCGCTGCGGGAACGCCGCGGCGATATCAAGCTGCTGGCCGAGCACTTTCTGGCCAGCTTTGCCGCCCAGCACCACAAGGACGTCGAGGCCATCGACAGGGAGGCCATGGTGGAGATGGTGCGCTACGACTGGCCGGGCAACGTCCGGGAGCTGCGGAATGCCGTCGAGAGCATGGTGGTGCGCGCCACCGGCAACATCCTCACCAAGCACGACCTGCCCCCGGAGATCTGGGCTGCCCCTCGCCCGGGCCAGGACAACTGGACATTCCTGTCCGGGAAGACCGCAGAGGAGGTCGAAAGGAACCACATCCGCGTCACCCTGGACCTCACCCGCGGCAACCGCGTCAAGGCCGCGAAGGCCATGGGGATAAGCGAGCGGACGCTGTATCGCAAGATCCGGGAGTATGGCCTATAGACCGGGTGGCGGTCCCCCGTAGGAGTAGTGGGCTCGCGTAGCATCCAGGACATGACGGCAGCTTCTTCGAGACGGTTCGGGCTGGTGGCCCTGGCCATGGTGGGCCTGACGGCGGTCCTTTGTGGCCAGCAGGACGAGTACGCCGAGGACGTCCGTCGGGCCGAGGAGTGCCTGCTGAAGGGCAAGCTCGCTCGCGCCCGATCGCTGTTCGACGACATCCTCGCAGCCGCGACAGAGGAGCCCGAGGGAGAGCGTCCCGATGCCGCCACGGTCCGCCGTTGTCGTCTGGGGCTCTTGGAGATGGCATTCCGCCAGGGGGACTACGAACGGGTGGAGTCCGGCATCGGCAGCCTCTCCGAGCCAGACCGTGGCACCCCGCCTGCCCAGCGCCTGCTGGCGCGGCTGCATCTCCGGCGTGGCCGCTACGAGCAGGGCATTGCCCTGCTGAAGGCCATGGTCGACAAGTCCCCGAGCGACTTTCAGGCGCGCTACCTGTGGGGTGCGACCCTCGGCGAGCTTGGCCAACGGGAGGCCGCGGACAGGGTGTTCCGGGAGACCATCGAGCTGGCCAACAAGAGCAGCGTCCGGGATGCCCTGGGTCTCTGCTACGTCGCCCGCTGCTACCTTGCCCTCGGGGGCCGCAACAACATCGAAATGGCCAGCGCGCTGCTGGTGGAATCGATCCGGATCGGCCCCGATCTCCCGGAGGCGCGCACCACGTACGGGATCCTGCAGTTCACCGTCTACGGCGAAAGAGAGGGCTTCGGCACTGCCGAGCGCTACCTGAAGAAGGTCCTCGACAACAACGGCGACAACGAGGAGGCCCTGCTCGGGCTCTATCGGTCGCGCCGCGCCAACATGTTCCTGGATGGCGGCAAGACCGCTGCCTACCTGGAACGTTGCCTGGCTCTGAACCCCAACTCTGTTCCAGGGTTGGTGGAACGCGCCCGGCAGATGATCGACGACCGCCGGTTCGAGGATGGCGACCGGGTGCTGGAGCGGGCGCTCGGGGTCAATCCGCGGGACAAGCGGGCCCTGGCCCACAAGGCTGCGGTGGCGTACCTGATGAACCGGCGCGAAGAAGACGCGGCGCTCCGCAAGCGGGTCCTGGCAGTGGATCCGCACTACTCGGACCTGGACCGGATCCTGGGCGACCACTTGGTGGCGCTCTACCGGTTTGAGGACGCCGTCACGCACTATGCCGCGGCTCTGAAGGTGGACGTCAACTCGATCCCGGCCATCCATGGGCTGGCCAAGGCGCAGATCTACTGCGGCAATGGCCAGGTCGCCGTCGAGCTGCTGACCCGCGCGAAGAAACTGCAACCCGGCTACGCCAACCCGTGGCGACACAATGTCCTGGCGGTGGAGGACCTGCTGAAGCAGGAGTACGAGGTCGTCCCCAAGGAACACTTCGTGTTTCTCTTCCACAAGGAGGACCGCGGTGTGCTGGAGGACTACCTGACCCGGTGGCATGAGGACGCCCGCGAGACCCTGGGCAAGAAGTACGGCTACGTTCCGCCCCAGAAGGTGCGGGTGGAGGTGTTCCACCGCTGGGTGGACTTCTCGGTGCGCACCATCGGCTTTCGCGGCTTCTCTGCGCTGGGGGCCTGCTTCGGTCCGTTCGTGACCCTGGTGTCCCCGCGGGACGACCAGCTGCGCCGCCAGGACTTCATGTGGACGGCCACGGTCTGGCACGAATACGCCCACGTGCTCACGCTGGCCCTGTC
>QJVU01000311.1 GCA_003235605.1 Planctomycetota bacterium
CTCGGGTATGATCCTTGCCCGTTCCCCTGGAACAAGGCATGAGCGTCCAGGTCTTCGGTTGTCTGCTGGTCACGGTCCTTGCGCTGGTTCCGGGCTGCTCGTCGCGCGCGCCGGAAGCCAGCGGTCAAGCCTCGGACCGGCTGCAGCTCGCCAGGGATCGCCTTGCCCACCTCGCCGGGTGCGGGATGGTCCTGAACCCGGGTGTTCGCGCAGAGGACCTGGTGGATGCCCTCGATCCGGCGGAGACGGCCGCAAGGCAGTACCTCGCTCTCCTGGCCGCCATGGGGTCACCGATGGATCGGGACCAGCAGCCGTTCCCGTCGGACTCGGTCCTCACCCTGGAGCTTGATGGCATCGAGAAGCGGGGCGACTACGCCTTCATTGTGGGGCGCCTGCGGGCGCTGGCGCGGGGAAGGCTGCCGTTGACGCGGATCGAGGACTACGTCAGCCTGCAGCGGAGAAAGGCCTGGGTGGCCTTTGACCTCGGGAAGAGGCGCTACAAGTGGGAGGTCCGGGTGAACGGCACGCAGGTGGACCAGGACATCCTGGTGAAGGTTGCCGATCTGCTGAAGCGCAAGAACTCCGAGGTGCGGTTCCTCTCCGTTGGTCTTGGCGGTGGGAGGGTACTGATCGGCTGTGCCACCAGCCAGGAGATGCGGTGCCTGCGAGACCTGGGGGTGCCGGCGAGATGGCTCCGGTAGCGGCGCTTCACTGCCGGTACGTGTTTTGCTCCAGCGCGCCAGCACGACCCCGGCACTCCTGGGACGAGGCAGGAACATGAACACTCTGATCACGGCGGCAGTTCTGCTGTGCACCGCGGCAATCACGGCTCAGGACGCTGGCGCCGGGGGAGGACCCCAGGGCACAGCCGATGCGCAGGCGCAACGCCCCTCCCTGGACAACACCAGGTGGTCCTTGACTGCGACGCCTGGCGCGCTGAACAAGAAGGACGCGGGTACGGACGGGAGGGTGGTGGACGCGCTGCTCTTCGGAAGCGGAACGGTGACCAGCAGGATGCAGATGCTCAAGGGCTTTACTGCCTCTCCCTACACGCTGACCCAGAAGGATGGCAAGTGGCTGTTGGCGGCTCGGCAGGTGAGCCCCAAGGCGGGGGAGATAACATGGAATTGCGTAGTTGCCGCCGACAGCATCTCCGGCACCATGCTCGTCAGGAACAAGGCGGGAGCGGAGGAGAGCTTTCAGCTCACCGGCATCCGGGCGCCGGCGCTGGAAGGCACGAGCTGGCGTATCAAGGTCACGGAGACGGATCGGGAGGCAGCCAAGCCCCGTGAGGACACGATGCTCTTCGTCGCACACAAGATGACGTCCAAGGATGCGCGCGCGAAGGGATTCCCCATGTGTAGTTTCAGCCTGGTTCCCGACGAGAACGGCGCCTGGGTCTTGGGGGCCGTGCAGCGGAACGCCAAGGACAAGACACGGATGGTGTGGACGGGTGCAGTAAAGGAAAACACCATCCAAGGCACCGTCACCATGCTGGACCCGGAGGGCGAGGTCAGCAGCGAGAACGAGTTCGAAGGCAGCAAGACGGACAAGCCCGTTCGGATCAAGCAACGGGACGGCAAGAGCAAGAAGAAGACGGGGAAAAAGTAGTCTCCGGTTCCATCCGCTCTGTTCCTTTGGATCCTGTTTTCCCATGCTCCCAGGGCCATGACCGCTTGTCGGGACCCGGACCCGATGCTCGACCGCCGCGGCCGCGAGACGGATGCCGCTGCCTGGAGCGCCACCTCAGAGGAGGGAGCCATTGCCACGGCGCACTACCGGGCGACACAGGCTGGCAATGCTTTGTTGGAGTCCGGGGGCAACGCCATCGATGCTGCAGTCGCTGCTTCCCTTGCCCTGGCGGTGGCGGAGCCCGCAGGCTCTGGGCTCGGTGGCATGGCGATGATGGTGGTGCACCTGGCCGGTTCGGGGCGCACCTTCACCGTCGAGGGGCCCTGCAGGGCACCGGCGCGGGCCACGCCCGCGGCGGTGGCTGCTTCCCATCGCTACCGCGGTTATCCCGCGGTGGCTGTCCCCGGCCACATCGCTGCGCTCGAGCACGCACTCCACCGTTACGGCACCAAGAGCGTTGCGGCCGTCTGTGAGCCTGCCATCGAGCTGGCCGAGGAGGGGGTTGGGATCACCCCGCTACTGCATTGGCTTCTCGAGCGTGACCGGGAAGCTCTGGGAGCGTACGGCGGCACCAGACAGTTCCTGGATGCGCGAGGGAAGCCGCTGCCCGTCGGAACACGGTTGCGCCAGCCGGCCCTTGCAAAGACGCTGCGACGGCTGGCATCGGCGGGCCTGCGCGACTTCTATGCGGGGGAGATCGCACAGGCCATCGCTCGCGACATCACCGGCCATGGCGGCTTCGTGGACGAAGGGGACCTCGAACAGACCGTTGCGCGGGAGGGTCGGCCCCTGCAGGCACCCTTTCGTGGCGGGACCGCCCATGTGCTTGGACCACCGGGCGGTGGTCTCAGCCTTGCCCAGCTCCTGTACCTCTACGATGCCCTCGACCAGCCCATCCACCTGCACGAACCTGCGGATGTCGTCCTGGTTGCGAAGCTGATCCGGGCCGTGCGGCGGGAGCGGCGAAGACTGCGACTCGAGGTGGGCGACCAGGACGCCGGCCCGGCGGCCGCACAGACGCTGTCCCGCGCGTGGGCGGAGCGAGTACTGGGCTCCGAGTCCGGCGAGACCTCGCACATTTCGGTCATGGACCGGGATGGCAACGCCGTCGCACTCACCCAGTCCCTGGAGCGGAGCTTTGGGTCGGCAGAAGCCTGTCCCGCGCTGGGGTTCCTCTAC
>QJVU01000328.1 GCA_003235605.1 Planctomycetota bacterium
AAGAAGAACCAGTTCAAGTCGTCGTTCGACATCAAGATGGGCGTGCAGTGCGAGAGCTGCCACGGCCCCGGCGAGAAGCATGCCAAGGCCCGGTTCAAGGAGGCCTCGACTCAGAAGGGGGACGCCGACAAGCGCCTGAGCATCCCCGACGATGAGATCATCAAGCGGCCACCGGCAGACACGTGCCTGAAGTGCCACAACGACGAGAGCCCGTCGTTCAAGCCGTTCTGCTTCAAGAAGCGGCTGGAGCAGATCGCCCACTGGGATCCGCGCAACAAGCGCAGCAAGGAGGAGCTCGAGGCGCTCAAGTGCCAGTGCGGCGACGACTGCAAGTGCAAGGCTGCGGACTGCAGCAAGGTCGCCGGCGATGGATCCAAGAAGACCGGGGAGAAGGAGACCGAAAAGGAGAAGACCGGCGGGAAGAAATGAGGACGGTGTGATGCGCTGGCTGCGGAGATTCGTCCGGTTTGTCGGTTGGATCATGTCCCCCGACAAGCTGGACTCGGACGCGGAGGACCCGTACGACCGACTCGCGGAATCGGGTCCGCGCTGGCTGTTTGTCCGGGAGCGACTGCCCGAGCCCCCGCCGCCTCCCCAGAGACTTCCGGTCGCGACCGGCTGGTGGCGCTTCTTCCTCGCTCCCGAGCCTCTGGACGATGCCGGGAGCGAGTCGGCGCCCGGGCCACGAGCGCAGGTCCGCTCGTTCCTGCGCGAGATCCTGAGGCGGGAGGCCCTGGGTGCGCCGGAGGCTGGAGAGGAATCCACGGCAGGCACGGTGGGCTTCCTGCGCGGCTTGCTTGCCCGAGAGCGCCTGGAACCTCCCGACTCGTGCGCGGAGGGCACAGCCCGCTCCTTCGTGTCCTGGTTGCTTGCGCGCGAGGCGATCGAGGAAGACGGGGGGACTCAGAGCCTACGAGGGCCTATGTCGAGGCAATGCTGACATGGAACACACGAAGCACATCTGGCGAGTGACCCTTCTCCTCCTCGTGGTGCTCTTCTGTACGGTGGTCTTGCGCCACTTCCTGATACCCGAGTCCTTTGGGCGTGAGGGTCACTACCGCTACGCGAGCCTGACGGAGTTCATGGCGCAGCCTCCTGTCCACGGCAGCCGGACCAGCTGTGCGGCATGCCACGAGAGCGAGCAGGCAGCGCGCGACGAAAGCCCCCACGCTACGGTTTCGTGTGCGGGGTGTCATGCGCCGGTATCCCGCCACGCAAAGGGTGGCGAGAAGATCGCAGACATGCCCTCGAACGCTTCCTATCGCGGCTGCATCAACTGCCATCGGAAGCTACGGGCACGACCACAGGCGATCAAACAAATCGAGCCCCGAAAGCACCTGGAGGACCTCGGTGTCATCGAAACCGGAGAGAAGATTCCGGATCGATCCTGCCTGGTCTGCCATGACCCACACACAACGAAGGAGCCAAAATGACGACCAACCAGGATAGCTCCTCTCCCGCTCGCACGCGTCGTGACTTCCTGAAGTGCGCGGCTGGGCTCTCCGGCAGCATGTTCATGGTCGCCGCCGGTGGGGGAGCGGGTGATGGCGACAGGGCTCAGGACGCCGAGCGCTCCACCCACGAGCAATACGATCCGCACCAGCATCGCTACGCCTTCGTCATGGACATCAGCAAGTGCATCGGCTGTGGAAGCTGTGTCCGGGCATGCGAGATCGAGAACGACGTTCCTGAGAACCGCTTCCGCACGTGGATCGAGCGCTACACCGTTTCCCGCGAGGGGCATGTAGAGGTGGACAGCCCGAACGGGGGGCGCAACGGCTTCGGGCCGAAGGCTACCGACCGCGACATCAGCCGGGCATTCTTCGTGCCGAAGCTGTGCAACCACTGCACCCAGACACCCTGCGTGCAACTCTGTCCGGTAGGGGCCTCATATCGCAGCCCGGACGGCCTGATACTCGTCGATGGCAAGCGCTGCATCGGCTGCGACTACTGCATCCAGGCCTGCCCGTACGGGTCTCGCTTCATGCATCCGAAGACCCATACGGCGTCCAAGTGCACGATGTGCTACCACCGGATCACCAAGGGGTTGTTGCCGGCCTGCGTGCAAGCCTGTCCGACGGGCGCCCGGAAGTTCGGTGACCTCAAGAAACCCGGGGACGAGGTGGCGGAGGTCATCGCCACCGCAGCGGTCCAGGTGCTGAAGCCGGAGCTTCGAACCGAGCCAAACTGCTACTACCTGGGACTGGGCAGAGAGGTGCGATGATGGAGGACACGCTGACCGGGTACCTGTTTCCGAACGACATCCACATCACGTGGAGCCTGATGATCGTCCTCTACCCGTACATCACGGGGATCGTGGCGGGCGCGTTTCTCGTTTCGTCGCTCCACCACGTGTTCGGCCGCCACGAATTCCTTCCGGTAACGCGTCTGGCCATGGTGGCGTCGCTGGCTTTCCTGCTGGTCGCGGGACTGCCGCTGCTGGTGCACCTGGGTCATCCCGAGCGGGCGCTGAACATCGTCATCACCCCACAGTTCGGGTCCGCCATGGCGGCGTTCGGCATGATCTACACGACGTATCTGGTGCTGCTGGTACTGGAGATCTGGCTCAGCTATCGTCAGCACATCATCATGACCGCGCGCCGCAGCGGTGGCGTCAAGCGGCGGATCTTCGCAGCGCTGGCCCTCGGCGTCTACAACACCTCCCCGGAGTCGCTGCGCCTCGATCAGAGAGTGATTGCTGTCCTTGCGGGCATTGGCATTCCGGCTGCCTGCATCCTTCACGGCTACGTTGGCTTCATGTTCGGGTCGGTCAAGGCGAATGCCTGGTGGTCGACCCCCTTGATGCCGGTCATCTTCCTGTTCTCCGCGATGACGTCGGGCATCGCGATGATCGTCATCCTGTATCAGATTTCGATGAAGATGACACGGAACAGGATCGAAGGGGACTGCATCCAATCGCTGTCACGTTGGCTGTGGCTCTTTGCGATCCTGACCGTCACCCTGGAGCTCCTCGAAATCCTGTCGCTCGGCTACGAGCGAAGCGAGGAGTGGGTGGTCATCAGCAGGCTGCTCACCGGGAGGCTGGCGCTCTCCTTCTTCGGTGTGCAGCTGGTGTTTGGCTCGCTGATTCCGATCCTCCTGCTGGCGATCGTCGTGCTCATGAGGCCGCACCTGACCAACCCACTACGCAACACCATCGCGTTCGTGGCCTCTCTGATCTTGCTGATCCAGGTGTTCGCCATGCGCTGGAACGTCGTCATCGGCGGACAGATGTTCTCGAAGAGCATGATGGGATTTCGCGAGACCTACACACCGGAGCTCTTCGGCAGGGAAGGACTCCTGACCGCCACGAGCATCCTGCTGTTGCCCTTCGTCATCATGGCCGTGATCAACAGGTACCTGCCCCTCGTGGGCCCACTGGCAACCGGCGACGAGGTCGGTCCCGCTCCCGTTTCCGCGAAGAAACCGGAGGGCCAGGCAGCGGCCGGAGCCACGGTGCGCTGACACACTGCCCTGCCATGGCGTCGGTCTGGAAAAAGAGGAGTCCGTTGCACCAGAGCTGGTGGCTGCACGCGGGCTTGTACGTGTTCGTCTTCGCGGGACCTTTGGCCGCCCAGGAGCAGGAGATTGTCGCGGAGGTCAACGAGTGCGTCCGCTGCCACCAGGAGAAGACGCCGGCCGTGTACAAACAGCACGCCGCCGGTGTCCACGCCGGCAGAGCGGTGAGCTGTGTCGGCTGTCATGGCGGCGATCCCCGCGCCAACAGCAAACGCCTGGGGCATGACACGGAGAAGGGCTATGTCAGCTTGAGCGTGCCCAAGGAGGCCTCGGAGCGATGCGCCTCCTGCCACGGGGATCAGGCGAAGATGGAGGGCGTCCATCTCGACAAGTCAGTTGTCGAACGGTGGCGAGGGAGTCCGCACGGCAGGTCGGTTGCGGAAGGCGGTCCCCGCGCGGCGACCTGCATGGGCTGCCACGGATCGCATGGGATCCTCTCGCACCGTAATATTGGGTCCGCCACCTATCCGACCAAGGTTCCTTCCACCTGCGGCCAATGCCACCAGCGGGATCGAGAGCACATGGCAGCAAGCCCCCACGCCGCCGCGCTTCGACACACCGGCATGCCGAGCTGTGTACGCTGCCACGGCAAGCATCGCGCGGACATCCCCCTCTTCAGAAAAACGTGCGAAGAATGTCACCAGTCGCAGGACGATCCAGCCCATGAGACCGTACAGCTCATGGCGCAGTTGATCGAACGTGCGGACAAGCAGATCGAAGACCTCGACCGAGTGGTCGCAGACGCTCTCCGCGGGGGAATCAACGGGAATCTGCAGACCAAGACGCGCCTTCTGGAGGCCGAACAGGAACGAGTGCGCGGGCTGCGCAGGCGCGTGCGCCAGGTATCCCACTCGCTGGACGTGACCTTCCTCGCGTCCGCGGTGGATCAGCTCCAGCACGGCGTCAAGACCGTCCGGGCGATTGCCGCGGCGGACCTGGACGGAAACAACGGTTTCACCGATTCCACGGTCGCAATGCTGCTTACATCGGGGACGATCCTGCTCCTTCTGGTGAGCATCGTGCTCTCTGTCTTCATGTTCCGATTTGGACGACGCATCAAGAAGTTCGGACAGCGTCGGATTGTCAAGGTTGCGCCGTGAAGATCCAGATCACCGCGATCCTCACATTTCCGTGGCGCTTGCTCAAGTGGTGCTACGGGTTCCGGTACCGGCTGCTGCTGGTCGTCGTCCTGGTGTTCCTCGCGCTCCTGGGAGGCTCGTTCAAGGCCTACGAATTCTGGTCGAGTCCGGAGTTCTGTCGGAGCTGCCATATCATGGAGCCCTACTACAAGTCCTGGGAGCACTCGTCGCACAGCGAGGTGGCGTGCGTTCAGTGTCATTTCGAGCCGGGCATCGGCGCTGAGCTGCACGGCAAGTGGGTCGCCGTGAAACAGCTTGCCGCCGCCGTGACGGGCGCGTACAGCTCGATGCCGTACGCGGAGGTCAGCGACCAATCCTGTACGCGGTCGGGGTGCCACACGCCGCAGGAACTCGACAAGTCTGTGGACTTCACCAAGCGAGGGATCCAGTTCAAGCACGAGCTGCACGCAAAGGAGATGCGGCGAGGCATCAAGCTCGCGTGCACGTCTTGCCACTTCCAACGCCTCGTCAACAACCACATGGAGGTCGACAAGTCGACCTGCTTCCTGTGCCACTTCAAGGGGGCCCGCGCCACCCACAAGCCGATGGGGGAGTGTGATACCTGCCATGGGCCACCGACCAAAAGCACGACGCTCGGCCGCTTTGAGGTCGACCATGCGCGTTACGTGGAGCGGGGAATGAGGTGCGTGCAATGCCACTCCGAGTTGATATCGGGAACCGGTGCCGTCGGCCAGGAGCGTTGTCTGTCGTGCCACAACAAGCCCGATCAGATCGAGAAGATCAGTGACCCGGGCCTGATGCACGTCGAGCACATCACGAAGCGCAAGATGCACTGCTACCAGTGTCATACGATGATCGCGCATCGCTTCGACACTCACACACCGCTGGATCCGAAGCAGGACTGCGTGACCTGCCACCGGGGTCCGCACAGCCCGCAGGCCATGCTCTACAGCGGCACCGGAGCGAAGGGCGTCGCGTCGATCCCCGACGAGATGCACGGCCTCGGCCTGGACTGCGTCGGTTGCCACCGGGAACCGATCGCTGAGGCGAGCACTACCAATGGACCCGTCCAGGAGCATGACACCCTTCCCCCGGTCGCCTCCTGCACCAGGTGCCACGAGAGTCGCTACACCGGGTTCGTGACCGCCGTCCGAAACAACCTCAACCAGATGCTCGGTAACCTGGAAAAGCGGCTGAGCGTGGTCCAAGAGAAGGTCGAGGGCGAGCACGCCGCAGGACGGTTTCTGGCGCGGCCGCTCTACCGCCAGATCGAGGCTACGGGATTCAACTTGCAGTTCATCCGGAAAGCGCGGCCGATCCACAATCCGATCTACGCCATCGAGACCCTCCGCGCCAGCCGCAGTACCCTGGAGAAAGCAGAGGAGGCGCTGGAGATCGAAGACGAAAGCGATCCTCCGCCAGGCTTCGAGGCGGAGGACTGCGGGGTGTGTCATAATAGCTTGCCCATGCCGGGAGTAATTGCACTGGACGGCGAGCGCAAGTACCCACACTCTGTGCACGTGCGTGAGACAGGTCTGGGCTGTGCTGACTGCCACCAGGGCAGGCAGCACCCTCCGCCCGCGCCGACGGCCGAGAGATCGTGCAGGTCCTGCCACGAAAACTACGAGCAGCTGAAGAAGAACAAGTTCAAGACCACCAAGAAACCCAAGTGACACGATGAACCAGACGGCAGGACGACGGCGTGGTTCGTGGATGCTGGCCCTGCCGGCTGTCATGCTCGGCACGATGGCCTGTGCGTTCTTCGGGATCTTCGGTCGCCCACCAGGACCGGTGTTCCCACATGACAAGCACATCGAGGAGGTCGACTGCACCACCTGCCATGAAGGCGTGGAGGACCGCGCCGATGCCGGCTTCCCACCATCGGAGAAGGGGTGCATGCTGTGTCACACCGAGATCGACAAAGGAAAGCCCTTCGACAAGACAGTTGCTGCTTTTCTCGTGGATGGCAAGCCCCGCTGGGCAAAGCGTCAGGTTGCCTACAGCAGTGAGAGTGAGGTGAGATTCGATCACTCCAAGCATGTGGAAGCGGAGGTGGAGTGCAAGACCTGCCACGGCCCGGTGTTGACTGGCAGCGGTCCGGGCCTGCGGATACACGGCGGCAAGGCGCGTTGCAAGGACTGCCACTCGAAGCTGGAGCGGGGCAACGACTGCACCGTCTGCCACAAGACTCTGCGGATGGACCAGATGCCGCCCAGCCACAAGCGCGGCTGGGAGCGAAGGCATGGCCTGGAGTCCGACCGGATGATCGAGGGCACCGGCGAGACCACTTGCGCGCAGTGCCACAGGGAGCAGACCTGCACGACGTGCCACCAGACGCAGGCGCCGCGAAGCCACACCAACTACTGGCGCCAGCGGGGTCACGGGGTGATGGTCTCCCTGGACCGCCGCAGCTGCGCGACCTGCCACAGGAGCGACTTCTGCAACCGCTGCCACCAGAACACTGCACCCCGCAGCCATCGTGCCACGTGGGGTAGCCCGCAGAACGGCCACTGTGTCGGCTGTCACCTGCCCCTGCAGGGGGAGGGCTGCTTCACCTGCCACAAGGGCACACCCAGCCACCAGCTGGCGGCGCCGTTGCCCGGCGGCCATCTGCCCTCCATGAACTGCCGGCAGTGCCACGGCCTGACAGCGCCGCTGCCGCATCCGGACAACGGATCGACCTGCACCAGCTGCCACAAGTGAGGCGCCAGCCGCGCGGATGCCGGGATTCGCGCCGGCGGCGGCTTTGCTGGCCTCGAAGAGCGCGGGCGGTTCAGCTCCGCTCGTAGGTACCCGTCAGCTCACACTCCGCCAGGATGTGGCCCTGCATGGCCTCGATCAACTGCCGCCTGTTGATCTCGTTCCGAGGCTCGAGCCGCGCATCCAGGGCATAGGCCCTGAAGCGGTAGTGGTGAGTTCCGTGGCCCGGTGGTGGGAGCGGGCCGCGGTAGCCGACACTTCCCCAACTGTTCTTGCCCTCCAAGCCACCCCCCGTCTTGCCCTCTGCCAGGGACTGTGTGCGGCCAGGCAGCTTGTAGAGCACCCAGTGGACCCAGGGCTCCGATGTCGGGGCATCAGGGTCGTCACAGATCAACGCGATCTCGCGGGTGCCCTTGGGAACATCCTGGATCGCAAGCGACGGTGATATGTCCTCACCCTCGCCGGTGAAGCGGCGTGGGATCGCGCACCCCGCCTCGAAACCCTCACTTTGGATCTTCATGTCGCAATCCTAGAAAGAGGTTGGTAGCGAGAGCAGGGGCACGAGGTCGTAGTTCTCACAGTGGCCTCAACGGGTTGGATGGAGTCCGAGCTTGCCAAGGGCCTGCCGCAGGCGTGGATCGTTGCTTCGGAACCCGTACCAGGCGTCGACCACTGTCCCCTTCTCGTCAATGACATAGTTGAGGGGCACGCCGCTCAGCCCGTAGGCTCGGAACGCGACGCGGGTGGCTGCATCCGAGCAGTCGAGGATGCATGGGAACGTGACCCCCTTCTTCTTCAACAATGCCTCGGCTAGTTGCTTCTTGTCGGAGCAGTTGAACCCGAGGATTACCAAGCCCTTGTCCTTGTATTGCTCGTGCAGCTCCTGGAGATGGACCATCTCCTCCCGGCAGGGGGGTCAACCGACGCGCCAGAAGTTGAGCCAAACGACCTTGCCGAGGTAGTCGGAAAGCCTCGTCTTCTGACCGTCGGCCAGCGTCAGCTCGAAGTCGGGAGCCTTCGTGCCCGGCTTGAGCAGGATGTTGCTCGCATCGGGCATCCACCACTGCCGCCACCCCTCCGGTGGTTTCCAGGAGAAGATCTCGTCCGGGATCTCGGCGTTGACCCGGACACTGGTCCAATCCTCCTCAGTGGCGCCGTCATAGCTTCCAAGGTGAAGGACCTGCCGAAGTCGACGAGGCAGGTGGTCCTTGCGGCTGAGCCACAGCCTCCAGGTCCGCTGGCCGTTCATGATGCTCACGAGGATTACGTCGCACTCCTGCCCGGCAATGGTCTCGGTACCTCCGGACGTGACGCCATCGATATAGCGCTGCAGGGAATCCGTGTAGCCGTGGAACGTGCTGGGATCCAGTATGGTCATTGACATGCCGGCGCCCAGACGTCCGGTCCAGTGAGCGATGGAGTGGTTGCCGATGCCCACTCGCTGCTTCATGTACTGGTTGCTGCGATCCGCTCCGTAGGCCTCCTTGCCCTCCGTGTGAAAGAAAGGTCTCTCGCCGGCCCAGTGGACCCACAGATGGTCGCCATCGCCGACCAGAGTGCCCCCCCGGGAACCATCCTTGCGTGTCGTTTCGAGGAGGAAGTAGTTCGGCTTCTTCAGCTTTATCTCGTAGACACAGCGGCCGATCTCACGGCTGTCTTTGCCAGTCCACCGGTATCGGCTCTCCCAAGACAGCGTATTTGCCTCACGCATCGTCTGGACCATGAGGTCGTAGAGGGCATGCGCCTTGGGGTCGTCCACGATCGCAGGCTTCTCCTGATCCTGCGCCGCGATCGGAAAGGCCAGCAACGACGTGCCTGCTGTCACAGTGG
>QJVU01000027.1 GCA_003235605.1 Planctomycetota bacterium
GGCCTGCTGGAGCAGGCCTACCGGGGGCGGGTGGAGGAGCAGGCCCTGCGGTCCTGCCGGCTGCCGCTGGCCGAGAGCCTGGGTCAGGTGGGCCGCCAGCGCGAGGCCCTCGAGATCCTGCACGATGCCCAGAAGGAGCCGAAGCTGAGTCTGGAGCGCCGTGCCCGCATCCGTGAGCTGGTTCAGAAACTCGGCGGCTCCTGACAGTCGGGCGAATTGGCTCCGACCCAGTGCGGTCGCGTTCCCGGAATCGGACTCTGAGCCTCCGAGCTGCTCCCCAAATGGCCCATTGTGCGGCACCGGCGCGATCCTTGCGAAGGCGCCGTGCGGAGCCTGCCCGCACTGCGTCCCGTTCCCATCGGCTCCCATGAAGAAGGCACGCGCCGTCGTCCCTCTCGTCCTCTCCGCCTCCCACCTCATGCTCGCCGCGACGCTGGAGGCGCAACCTCCCGCCGGCGCCAGCCCCTTCGCCCACCCGGATGGCACGGCCCACTGGTACCAAGTGGTCCGGGTCTCCGGAGGCATCGACTGGGCAGGTGCCCATCGCGCTGCCGCTGCGGCAGGGGGGACATTGGTCACCGTCACCTCGGCTGCGGAAGGGAGCTTCGTCTTCAAGCTCGCAGACGATCCCATCTACTGGGTGCAGGAGGAGAAGACCGGTGTCTGGCGGGGGCCGTGGCTCGGCGGTCTCCAGAGCCCCGGCGCCCAGGAGCCCGGGTCCGGTTGGGGATGGGCAGAGTTCGAGGCCTTCAGCTACCAGAACTGGGCTGCGGGCAAGCCTGACAACGGTGGCAATGCGGATCGCCTGCACCTGGGCGGGCTCACCACCGGCCGCAGCGAGACCTGGGCCGACGCGCCCCAGGCCACACTGCTTCAGGCGTACGTGGTCGAGTTCTCCGGGCCCCGCAGTCCCCGCACCGTCGGTCTCCTGGATCGGCAGCCTGCATCCCGAGACGGCTACACCCTCTTCAATCCCTATGCGGGGCTGGACACGTACCTGGTAGATCCCCGCGGCAGGGTCGTCAACTCCTGGACCAGTCAGTTCAAACCGGGGATGTCCGCCTACCTGGAGCCCGGGGGGATGCTGCTCCGTTGCGGCAAGGTGGGCAACACCCTGTTCACCAACGGCGGGACCGGTGGCGTCATCGAGCAGTACCATTGGGACGGTCGTCTCGTGTGGCAGTACGTGCACTCCAGCGCCACGGAGATCCAGCATCATGACATCGAGCGGCTTCCCAACGGCAACCTGCTGATGGTGGTCTGGGAGCTGGTCGACAAACAGGAGGCCCTGGGCAACGGCCGCAACCCGCGGCTCCTGCCCGACGAGATGCTGTGGCCCGACAAGATCGTCGAGATCGAGCCACGAGCAGGGGGGGGCAAGGTCGTCTGGCAGTGGCGTGCCTGGGACCACCTGATCCAGGACTACAGCACCCTGGCGAAGAACCACGGCACCGTCGCGGAACATCCCGAGCTCATCGACATCAACTTCGCGCCCGCGGATACCGGGGCCGACTGGATGCACACCAACGCCGTTGCCTACAACGCCAAGCTCGACCAGATCGTTCTGAGCGTGCACCACTTCAGCGAGATCTGGATCATCGATCACTCCACGACGATTGCCGAGGCCGCGAGCCACCGCGGTGGGCGTTCGGGCCGAGGCGGCGACCTGCTCTACCGGTGGGGCAACCCGGCGGCCTATCGGGCCAGCACCACGGCGGGACAGCAACTGTTCGAGCAACACGATGCCCATTGGATTCCCGACGGCCGACCGGGAGCCGGCAACATGCTGATCTTCAACAACGGCGAGGGTCGACCCGAAGGGCAGTACTCCAGCGTCGTCGAGATCGTGCTGCCGACGCCGGACAGCAAGGGGTCATACCCCATGACCAAGGGAGTCTGGGGTCCCGAAGAACCGGCATGGGCGTATGTCGCGCCCAAGCCGACCGACTTCTTCGCCCGCTTCGTCTCCGGCGCCCAACGCCTCGACAACGGCAACACCCTGATCTGCGACGGCCCGGCCGGGCGGATCTTCGAGGTGACCAACAAGGGCGAGGTCGTCTGGAGCTACCTGAATCCGGTGGTCGCTGCGGGGACCACGCAACAGGGCGGCACCCCGTTGGGGAACGTGCTGTTCCGTGCACAACGCTACGCGTCCGACGATCCGACCCTCAAGGGCCTCAAGCTGGAGCCAGGCGGGCCGGTGGAGAGCTACTTTGCCGCGCTACTCATGGATGGTTCGACCACGGCCCACCGTGTGGCAGTCGGCACCATGGTCAAGCTGAGCGTGCGCGCTCCCACGGAGCACGCGTTCAAGAGCTACCTGCTCGCTACATCGGCGACCGCCGGGCTGACCCAGGTGGGCACTCGCTTCGTGAATGTCGGAGTCGACAGCCTGCTGATCGTGAGCGTCACCGGCGGCGAACCGGCCATATTCCGCAACTACAGCGGCGTGCTGAACGCGAGTGGCCGGGCCGAAGCCTCGCTGCAGATCCCCAACTTGCCGGTCCTCGCGGGACTGGAACTGCACACCACGGGTGTCGTGCTGGAGAAGAACGCACCCGCCGGGATCGCGATGATCTTCAACACCGTGAAACTGCGGCTGGATCGCTGACACTGCTGACCGGCTCCACTGGCCGCGCAGGCCATGGGCGAGTAGAACACCCGCCTCACCGCTGGTGAGGCAGGTCCCTCGATGGTAAGACTCTCGCCACTTGTTGCCGTCGTCATGATGATCTGGTCCCTGCTCGGCATTGGCTGCTCCAAGCGACCGCAGGAGGTCATGGTGCCGATGCGGGACGGTGTGC
>QJVU01000183.1 GCA_003235605.1 Planctomycetota bacterium
ACAAAATTGTTGTCTCCGAAGAATCAACCGACTTGGCACCCTGGCCAGACTTCAACCAAGAGGTCTTCGACTCGAGATCTCAAAACCGCCATGAGGGAGGCACCGCAGATGGGACAGCTGGAAGTACCTGAATTGTTCGGAACCAACGTTTTCAACGACAAGGCCATGAAGGAGCGCCTCCCGAAGGATACTTACAAGGCCCTGAAGGAGACGATCGAAAAGGCGCTCCCTCTGAAGCCCGAGGTGGCAGCCGTCGTCGCCAACGCCATGAAGGACTGGGCCATCGAGAAGGGCGCCACCCACTACACCCACTGGTTCCAGCCACTGACCGGCTCCACCGCCGAGAAGCACGACTCCTTCATCGCACCCACCGCCGACGGCGGGGTGATCATGGAGTTCTCGGGCAAGCAGCTCATCCAGGGCGAGCCCGACGCCTCCTCGTTTCCGAGCGGCGGCCTCCGAGCAACCTTTGAGGCTCGTGGCTACACCGCCTGGGACTGCACCTCTCCGGCCTTCCTTAAGGAGGACGCGGCCGGCAACGTAACCCTGTGCATCCCAACCGCCTTCTACTCCTACAACGGTCAGGCGCTGGACAAGAAGACCCCGCTCCTGCGCTCGATGAAGGCCGTCTCCCAGCAGGCTCTGAGGGTGCTGCGCGCCCTCGGCGACACCACCGCCAACCAGGTCATCTCCACCGTCGGCCCCGAGCAGGAGGACTTCTTGGTGGAGAAGGAGCACTACCTGAAGCGGCTGGATCTGATGACTTGCGGCCGTACCCTCTTCGGGGCGCCGGCGCCCAAGGGCCAGGAGCTCGAAGACCAGTACTTCGGCGCCATCAAGGATCGCGTCTCGGCCTACATGCGCGACCTCGACGTCGAGCTCTGGAAGATGGGCATCAGCTCGAAAACCAAGCACAACGAAGTGGCGCCGGCCCAGTACGAGATGGCGCCGGTCTTCTCTACCACCAACATCGCCGCCGACCACAACCAGCTGGTCATGGAGACCATGCAGAAGGTGGCCCTGCGCCACGGCATGGTGTGCCTGCTCCACGAGAAGCCCTACGCGGGCATCAACGGCTCGGGCAAGCACAACAACTGGTCGCTCTCCACCGACACGGGTCTCAACCTGCTGGACCCGGGACACACCCCGGATGAGAACGCCCAGTTCCTGGTCTTCCTGAGTGCGCTCTTGAAGGCGGTCGATATCCACGCCGATATCATGCGCGCGACCTGCGGCAGCTCCGGCAACGACCACCGGCTGGGAGCCAACGAGGCGCCGCCGGCTATCATTTCCGCGTTCCTCGGCGATGACCTAACCGACATCGTCACCAAGCTCGCCAAGGGCGAGAAGGCGGCGCGCAAGGAGGCAGGCTTCCAGCGGATCGGCGTCGACACGATGCCCGACCTGCCCAAGGACAACACCGACCGCAACCGGACCTCGCCCTTTGCGTTCACGGGCAACAAGTTCGAGTTCCGCATGGTCGGCTCCTCCCAGTCAATCTCCGGCCCTAACGTCGCGCTGAACACCATCGTGGCCGAGGCCTTGGACGAGATCGCCACTCGCTTGGAGAAAGCAAAGGACATCAACAAGGAGATTGCGGCCATCGTCAAGGACGCGGTGAACAGCCACGGCCGGGTCATCTTCAACGGCAACAACTACGCTGAAGAGTGGCTCAAAGAGGCCGAGAAACGTGGGCTCCCGAACGTGGGAAACACGGTGGACGCCCTCAAGGCTTTCGTGACCAAGAAGGCGATCAAGCTCTTCGAGAAGTACAACGTGCTGAGCAAGGACGAGCTCCACTCCCGCTATGACATCTACTTGGAGCAGTACGCCAAGCACATCAACATCGAAGCACAGACCGCCTTGCAGATGGTTAAGCGGCAGTACATCCCGGCCGGGGTGCGCTTCATGACCGAGTTGGGGAACTCGGTCAAGGCTGCAGGCAACCACGCCGGTGTGCAGAAGGACCTCCTGGCCGAAGTTGGCGGGCTGCTCAAATCGATCACCAAGAATGCGGCGACGCTGGCGAAGGAGACGAGCAAGGCCCTGGGCGCGAGCAGCGTGGAGAAGCAAGGGGCCGCCTTCCGCGACAAGGTCGTTCCCGCTTTGGTTAGCCTGCGGGCGGATGTGGACGCGTTGGAGTCGGTGGCTCCCCGGGACCTCTGGCCGGTGCCGACCTACAGCGACCTGCTGTTCAAGCTGTAGTCCCTAGACGCGAGGATGACAGCGAGGGCGGGGGAGGGAGACGTTGTCTCCCTCCCCCGCCGCTTTTCCCCAGATCTGTAAGGGTGCCGCGACACCTCGGGCGTTGACACTGCCGGCCCGGTAAGCGTAGCCTGCGCCCACCCAACGCCAGCGTCGACGCGCCGTCATCGCAGGGAACACTGTGGAGGGACCCGGCCAATGGCGGGTCCTTCTTCTTGTCTACAGAGCAGGCACAACCCAGGAGGAATGATGTCGGTTCGGCTGTTCGTGGGAAACCTGTCCTACGATGTAACCGAGGCAGAGCTGCGAGACCTCTTCGCCACGGTCGGCACCCCCGCGACCATTCGCATCCCCATGGACCGAGAAACGGGTAAACCAAGGGGATTTGCTTTCGTGGAATACGCCGATCGAAGCCAAGCGGAAGAGGCCATCAGCCGCTTCCACCAGCACAACCTGAAAGGGCGGATGCTGGCGGTCAACGAAGCACGAGCGCCAGGGGAAGCACCGCCCCCGAGGCCAGCCAGCGGCACCTTGAGGCCGGCGCCGCCACCCCGTCCCCCACGCCCGATGCCGCTGCAGGGCGAGCCCGATCTCGCGGA
>QJVU01000118.1 GCA_003235605.1 Planctomycetota bacterium
GCTCCTGGACTTCGAGCGCCTGGTCGCCCGCACCTTTGACGTTTCTCTGGTGTGCTCCGAAACCGAGAAGGCACTGTTCATGGAGCACATCCCGGACATCGAGCCGGCGGTGCTGCCCAACGGCGTCGACGTCGACCACTTCCGAAGCAGCGGTGATGACGAACGTCACTCCCACACGCTGATCTTCACCGGGGTGATGGACTATGAGCCCAACGTCCAAGGGGTGCTGTGGTTCGTCGGGGAGTGCTGGCCACGGCTCAGGAAAGCAATCCCCGACGCGCGTCTGCTCATCGTCGGCAGTCGACCCCTTCCAAACATCCGCGCGCTGTCGGGACGGGACGGCATCGAAGTCACCGGACGGGTAGCCGAAACCCCCCCCTACTTCGACCAGGCAGCGGTGGCCATTGCACCTCTACACATGGCGCGCGGTATCCAGAACAAGGTGCTCGAGGCGATGAGCATGGGGCTGCCCGTGGTTTGCACCCGCAACGCGGCACAGGGGCTCGGTGCCGGGGCGCAGGAGATCCCTGTCCAGGCAGACACCAGTGTGGAGATGGTCAAGGCCATCCACCACCTGTTGACGAGTCCCAGCGAAGCCCGGGAGCTCGGTCGGCGCGGGGCGGCTTTCGTCCGCGAGCACTGCACCTGGAACAAGAGCTACGCCCTCTTGGATCGGGTCCTGGACAGGGCTCTCGACAGTGTCCCGAAGGGGCGTGGCGGTCCCCGCTAGCCTCTCGTATCCACGAGGCGAAACTCCACCGGCACATGGATCACCAACTGCACAGCCTGGACCCCCTGCAGGATCCTCTGGTAGTGCCAACGCCTCAGCGCTCGGAGCGCCGCGCGGTCCATCTGCTGGTGAGCTGGAGAAGTGCCCGCGGAAGAGACCACCCGCACGCTGGCGGCGCCGCCCCCCGGCGTCAGGGTCACGGCGATCACCACCCTGCCCTCGGTTCCCAGACGGCGGGCCAGAGGCGGGTACTTGGGAGGCTTGTTGCGCGGGTCCAGCTGCAGCTTCTGGACGTAGTCCTTCGGCAACCTGGGCGCCACCGACTCCTCGGGCACCTCCGTGGGCGCCGCGGAGGGCTCCGGCTTGGCCGCCACGGGCAGAACCCGGCAGACCAACCCCGGAACCGCCTTCGGCGTCGGGTAGGGCAGCGGCAGCGGTGGCTCCGCCAGGATCTCCGGGCTGGGATCGCCCGTGGTCTCCGGCTCCAAGAGCTCCTGCTGCAGCTCCGGCTCCTGCTCCACGAGTTGGACCTCTCGCACGGGCTTCACAGTGATCCTCTTGGGCTCCGGCAGCCGCGCCAGGATCTCTGGCATTGGCTCCTCGTGAACGACGAGAAGCTGAACCGCTGCAGGAGAAGAACGCATCCATGGCTGAATCCAGAGTCCTACGCACACGATCACCGTGCCATGGACAACCGTGGACCAGAAGATTGCCTGCAGCCGCATGTTCCGGAAGTGGTCTTGCGCAGGCCCAACGAAACGCTAAGGGAGACGTTCACGTTCAGGCCTCGGGGAGGAGAACGATAGCAGAAAGGCCCCCCATGCAGGACCCTGCTCTTGCCCGCACCGGACCCATCGTTGTCGCTCTGTTGGCGTTGGCGCCGGGCTTGGCCTCCCAGGGAGATGAGCCGGAACACCGGCAGCAACCCCCGGAGCAGCCCCAGCAGACCAAGCCGGTCGTGGTTACGGCCACCCGCACTGCGCAAGACGCCTTTGACGTCCCGTACTCCACATCCACGGTAGACAGCTTCGACATCCGCACCCGACGCCAGTCTCGGACGGCGCCGGAGGCGCTGAAGGAGGTGCCCGGGGTGACGGTGCAGAAGACCGCCCACGGCCAGGGCTCTCCGAAGATCCGGGGCCAGACGGGCTTTCAGACCCTGCTGTTGGTGGACGGCATCCGCATGAACGACTCCACGTGGCGGTCCGGGAACAACGAGTACTGGAATCACGTGGATCCGCTGTCGTTCTCGCGCTTCGAGATCCTGCGGGGGCCCAGCTCGGTGCTCTGGGGCTCCGACGCCGTGTCGGGGGTGGGCCATGGTTTCCAGAAGGGTCGCGAGGAATACCGGCAGCAGTACAGCGTCGACCGCCTGAACCTCGTGCGTTACTCCTCGGCCGAGGACAGCTGGGTCGTCCGTGCCGAGACCCAGGGCAACATCGGAAA
This sequence comes from Planctomycetota bacterium, assembly GCA_003235605.1. The sequence continues at coordinate 2,177 of QJVU01000118.1, forward strand.
GACCTTCGGCTTCCACGCGGGCTACTCCTACAAGACGTTCGGCGACCTCGAGGCCGGCCACGACGTGGGACGCCTCCGGCAGACCAGCTATCGGGACCGGGACGGCGACGTGAAACTGACCTTCAACCTGACCGAAAGGCAGACGGTGTCCTTTGTGGTCCAGCAGAACCACCTGAAAGACGTGCCCAGGACCCACTCCACCGTGGACAATTTCCCCTGGCACGGCATCACCGCCGGCAGCGACCTCGTGCGGGAGCACGATCACCGGCGACAGCTCTACTACGCCAGGTACGAGGTCCAGGACTGCGTGGCGTTCGATCGCATGACCCTCACCGTTGCCGGGAAGCTGCGGGACGAGCGGGAGGAACGAATCCGCGGCAATGGCGTCAGGCAGATCAACCACCTGGAGGTGAACACCCTGGGGCTGACCGCCCAGTTCGAACAGGAGACGGGTCTCGGGCAACTGGTCTACGGCGCCGACTGGTACCACGACTGGGTGGACTCCCGCTTCCACGACTTCAACCCAGACGGCTCGTTCCGCAGCTCCCTGAACCGGGGCGTCGTGGCCGGCGACGCCTACTATGACCTCCTGGGCATCTACGCCCAGCACAACACCGTGCTGGACG
>QJVU01000697.1 GCA_003235605.1 Planctomycetota bacterium
CCCGGCCCGCCTGGTCCGGTGCGTGCACCTGGAATCGCAATCCGGTCACTCCACCGTCCTGAACCTGCTCGATGCGGAGTTCCACCCGCGGAATGTCGCGAGGTGGCAGCAGCTCGAGGATGGTGAGGGGCTGGGTCCGCTCCTGGTCCGGGGGCACCGTCATGTCGTGTTCGAACTGTCCCCTCAGGGTGTGGAAGGGGATCTGTTCCAGGGTTTCCTCCCGCCAGCCGAGCTGTTGCAGCTGAGTTCGCCAGCCGGTGGTGCCTGGTTCATCGGCACAGAAGATCCGTCGTCCCTCTGCGGCGTGGAATGCCACCAGGGTGTTGGCCCGAGGCCAGGGGTGGTTCCAGGGATCTGCGCCGCCCTGGGCGGCCGAGGCCTTGACACCCATGGGCATGCGATCCGCAACGGGGTGGCCGCGGCCGTCGAGGGTGAGCATGTTCAGGAACGGGAGGCTGCTGTACCCGATCAACAGGGAGTGTCGTGGTGCGTGGGCCACCAACCGTCTGGCGGCCATCTCCTCGAAGTTCTGGCGGGTGCGTACCCGATCCAGCAGCGGGTAGGCGTGCCAGAGACCTTGGACCACGAGGAGGGCGACGAATGCACGGGCTGCCCAGATTCCGAGGCGGAGGCGCAGGTGGCCCGTGACGGCGCCATAGCCCAGCGCCAGCAAGCCCATGATCGGCAGCATGTAGCGGAACTCCGTGGAGGCGCGGTTGTTGGCGACACCGACGAGGTAGGGGAGCAGGAGCACGATCAGCCAACGGAAGCCACGGTGACGGATGGCCAGGGAGACGCAGCCCAGCGCGCCCACCGGCCCGAGGTATCCCATGCCGCGCCAGAGATTGCCGCACCAGGCGCGAATCGTTTCCGGCAGTGCCTCGACCCGGGACCACGGTCGGGTGTTGTCGCCGCTGAAGGTGAAGTAGGTCGCACCGATGGCTTCCGCGCCGTGGACCAGGACCAGGTAGCCGTAGACCAGGGCCAGGGGCAGGAGCCCACCAAGGCTGACGCCCCATGCGACGCGGGACCATCGGAGCTGCGGGTTGCGGAGGATCGCGCGTACCAGGAGGCAACCCCACAACGGCAGGAACAGGCCGGTGCTGACGCGGATCAGGCCGGTCCACGCTGCCAGAAAACCGGTCAGCGCCCAGGGACCGGTGCGGGTCTCTGCCTCGCTGTCGTGGCGCAGCAGGCGGCAGGTGACCGCGACCACGAAGGCCGTGCCCACGACGTCGGACATGCCCTCCTGGGATTGCCAGAGCCAGGCTGGCAGGGTGACGAGCGCTGCGGCGACGCTCCCGGGCACCAGCCTGTCGTCGTCGGGGCGCAGCACGATCCAGGTGCGGTAGATCGCGTGGGCTGCCCAGCCGGTGCCCAGGAAGTTCACCAGCGAGATCGCGCGGAGCGGATCGTCCCAGGCTCCGACGACCTTGCCGAGGGCGAACACCGGCCAGACCATCAGGTAGTGACCGGGGTGGTACCACTCCATGCGCATGAGCGGCAGGACTCCGGTCTGGTGCAGATCCAAGATGAACTTGCGATAGACGGCGCTGTCGCCGTGGCCGGAGGTGTTGGCCCAGAACAGGGTCCCCACGGAGATCGGGACCAGGTAGAGCAGGGCGAGGACACAGCGTTCGCGGGCCTGGACGTTCATCCCGAGCCCGGACTCTATCAGCGTTGGCCGGATCTGAGGTCGCGGATATCCAACGCGAGGTGGCGCTGCTCGCCGGCGCCCAGGGTGATCGACGGGTGTTCCTGCCGCAGGATGCCACCATCCTGGCCACCCAGCTGCCAGATGTGCACGGTGACGTTCCAGGTCCCGGGAGCAAGTCCCTCGATGAGGAAGTCGCCGCCCTCGTGGATCGGCGCCGTGATGTCCGGGGGCCGCCCCGATCGCGGCGTGCCCAGGTAGGAGAGCTCGACCCGAGGCTGCTGGGTCCACGTTCGCCGCTTGCCTGAGGCGCGCGGCGGAATGCTCAGGACATCGAGGGGTGCAACGGTGCCGCGCAGGGTGGCACCGCGGGCCACGACGATCTCCACCAGCCTGGGATCCCGGCGCAGGAACACCGGTGCGTGTACCGTGGGCACGTGTCCGGGGCCCAGGATGCGGATCGCGAGGGCGCCGTCCGTCAGGTGCCATCGGAGCGTTGCCCGACCCCGGGCATCGGTCTCCGCAGTGTCCAGGAGGAGTACCTGGGACTCGAGCTCGTCTGCGTGGCCCAGGTGTCCGTGGTCGACGACTTGCGGCTGCAGGGGGACCGGTCTGTCATCGAGGGAGCGGACGAGCTGCAGGCGCGTGTTCGCCACCGGCCTGCGGGCACCATCCACCACGAGCACCGGAAGGACGAGGCGCCTGGGCAGCGCCACGCGCAGCTCCCCGGGTCCGGGCGCCCTGGTGAGCTCGACGGGTTCGTTTGCGGCGAAGGTCCTGCCACAGGGCAGGACCACCACGCGGACCCCGCCGGCGGGGACACCGCGAAGGACCGCAGTGCCGCCTTCGTGGTGCGTGGGCCAGAGGCGGCCGCCGCGATGCCATCTGCCCTCCGGGCCTCCTGCGAACCAGACCACGCCAAAGTCCTCGACCGGTGAGCCATCGTCGGCGGCAACTACGGTGATCTTCAGATCCCCAGCGCGGGCGAGGGTCAGGGCAACGTTCTTCGAGCCCCAGGGATAGGACTCCCGAGTGGTCAAGGACTCGAACCCGGTCGTGTAGGGCACGACGAGGTGCACGGGTTCATCGGAGCTGGCCCGACGCTCCACCTGGAACCTTCCGCTTGTATCGGTGGTTCCTTCGC
>QJVU01000289.1 GCA_003235605.1 Planctomycetota bacterium
TTGAACTCGAAGCAGAGCTCCGGACTGATGTAGGAGTTGGGCTCCTGTTCGGTCTTGATGGTGATGTTCAGGCCGATGCTCTTGGCACCCACATCGTAGGCACCCCGGTTGGCCGCCTCCATGATTCCCGGGCCGCCACCGGTGACGATCACATAGTCGCACCTCTCGTCCATCTGGCAGGTGCTGCTCACGATCCTCGCGAACTCGCGAGCCTCGTCGTAGTAGTTGGCTTTCTTGAGGACGTTCTTGGCGATGCGGACGTCGCGCTGCTTGTCGGAGTTCTCGGGATCCCGTGCCAGGATGTTCTCGGCCTTGCGCAGCCTCTCTTCCGCGTCTCCACGCTCCAGGATACGGGTGCCGCCGAAGACCACGATCGTGGACTTCACGCCGTAGGCCTGTTGCAGCAACTCCGCCTTCTTCAGCTCCAGCTGCAACCGAACGCCCCGCACCTCTGGCAGCGACATGAAGTCCTTGTCCAGATGAGCCAGTCGGTAGGATGGCGACTTCTTGAGGGACCCGACGCGGATCGCGCGCCCTTGCTCTTCTGGGGTCATGGATTGGTTTCTCACTTCTCTACAAGAGAATAGGTATCGACGTATCGACAGTCACCTGTTTAGGGGTGAGGTGGGCCCGATAGGCGAGGATCTCGACACCCTTGTCGCGCGCGCTGCGAAGCAGCCGTCCGTAGGCCGGATCGATGTGATCGGCCGGACCAAAGGCATGACAGTCCCCGCGGTTGACCCAGAACAGCATTGCCGCCCGCTGCCCCCTCGCCGCGATCTTGATCAGCTCCCGCAGGTGCTTCTGTCCGCGGCGCGTCACCGAGTCGGGGAAGATAGCGGTACCGCTGCCGTCGGTGAGGGTCACGTTCTTCACCTCCACCAGGCAATCCGGCTTGGAGGCATCGCTCAGGAGGAAGTCGATACGGCTGTCGCCGGTCCGGACCTCGCGGTGCAGGCCTCGGTAGCCCCGCAGCTCCACGATCCGGTGCTTGCGTATGGCTGCCTCCGCGAAGCTGTTCGTTCGGGCCGTGTTCACGCCAACCCAGGACCCCGAAAGCCGGATCATCTCCCAGGTGTAGGCGAGCTTGCGTTTTTGGTTCTCGCTCCGGCTGAGCAGCACCGGTTGTCCGGGGACGGCCACTTCGAGCATGGAGCCCGGGTTGGCGCAGTGCACGGTGAGCTCGGCACCGTCTTCGAGCGCAACATCGGCCAGGAAGCGCTTGTAGCGACGCAACAGCGTGGCGCGGGCCAGTGGCGGATCGAAGCGCATTACCTGTCGGCCTAGGATATGAGCCAGGAGCGGACCGCGCCATGGACCTCGGCAATACCGTGAACCTCACCTACTGCGGCAACGTGCATCCGGCAGCTGACCTTCCAGGTTGGCTCGACACGGTCGCTACCCATGGGGTGCCCGTTGCCATGGCGCAACGTCGGGCGGGCCACGCCTTTGGCCTCGGTGCCTGGTGGAATGCGGCCACGGCGCAGGCACTGGCGCTGGACCCGCGAGCGATCGAGGCCGCGCGGGCGACGCTCGCGGAGCACGATCTCTCCATCTGGACCGTCAACGTGTTCCCCCAGAGCAGCTTTGGCGGCGGTCCGGTCAAGGAGCGGGTCTACGAGCCGGATTGGACCAGCGAGGAGCGCGTGCTCTACGTTCGCCACGTTGCCGAGGCGGTGGCGCGACTGGGGAGCGGCCTGGCGATGGTGCCTCTGTCCACACTGCCGCTCGGCTACCGCCCGGGACGCCGCTACCCCGAAGGGGACCCCGAGGAGTGGAGGTTGATGGGGCGCAACCTCGTGCGGGTGGCCAGCCACCTACGCGCCATGGAGGAGGAGTGGGGGCTTCGCATGGTCCTGGCCCTGGAGCCCGAGCCGTTCTGTCTCCTGGAGACCGTGGCGGCAGCAGTATCCTTCCTGGAGCGCTGGGTGTTCCTGGAGGGGGGGTGGGACACCATCGGCGAGGACGTGTTGCGCAGGCACGTCGGGGTCTGCGTGGACCTCTGCCACCTGGCGGTGGTTGGGGAGGAGCCGGTGGCGTCCCTCACCGCGCTGCGGTCGGCGGACATCGAGTTGGCGAAGATCCAGGTCTCCTCTTGTCTGGAAGTGCGGGACCCCGCCCAGCCGGAGGCTCTCGACCGGCTGCTTGCCTTCGACGAGCCGGTCTACCTCCACCAGACCATCGCCGCCGACGGCGCCCGCGCCCTCGACCTGCCGGAGGTCCGCTCCGCACGGGAGGACTTCTCGAAAGCTCCCCTGCGCACGCACTTTCACATGCCGGTGTTCTGGGATCAGGAGGGGGCCTTCGGCTCCACCCGCTCCGAGGTCTCCCGGGTCCTCAGGTTCCTGGCTCGGCCCGACGTGGCGCACCCTCCGCTCCTGGAGGTGGAGACCTACACCTGGGGGGTGTTGGAGGACATGGCGGGGACCCTGGGGCCAGGGGACTTGGCTCCGGGAAAGGGGCTCATCGCCGGACTGCTGCAGGAGCTGGCGTTTGTCCGCAGCCACTGGAAACCCTGACACTTTGTCGTCGCCGGCCGTATCGTTCACGCCCCCATGATCGAGATCCGGGACCTACTCAAGACCTATCGGCGCGGTGGCGGCGGTGTCGTGGCCTGTAACGTGGGCGAGCTGAGCGTGCGCCGGAGCGAGCACCTCGCCCTGGTGGGGGAGTCGGGCCTGGGCAAGAGCACACTCCTGAACATCATTGCCGGTCTGCTGCTGCCCGACCAGGGCTCGGTGCGGGTCCAGGATGTGGAGATCACCAACCTCTCGGAACGGGACCGTGACCGGTTCC
>QJVU01000186.1 GCA_003235605.1 Planctomycetota bacterium
ACGGTGTGCGTGACGGTTGGCGCACCTGCACCAGTTCCCGATGTACTGGCTGCCAGGCCCGAAGACACCTCCCTGGTTGCCTGGGAGCACGTGGGCGTCAATCCCACCGACAGCCCCAGCATCTACTCGAGCCGGATCACGGACGGATCCGCGGGCCCCTTGAGCCAGCTCTTCGGCAGGAAAACCGACGCGGACCTGCCGGACCCAAGGAAGCCCTGCCGCAAGGAACTGCCGGGCGGTGTCTCATGCATGGTGCCCTTGGCCCTGTACCGGGACGAGGGAGGTACCTTGCCCCATGCGATGACAACCGCGACCACACCGACCCCGGAGAAGCTCCGTCCCAGGCTCACGGCATCGGACCGCGCCACCCGGCTGGCAGCGGTCGCCCTGGGTTGGAACGTGTTCCAGCATTTCTACCCCTACTTTGACGTGGTGGCCGTGGACCGGGAGAAGCTGCTCTCGAGCACACTCCAGGAGGCCGCCGTCGACAAGGACGCCTCTGAGTTCCTTGTCACGTTGCTCCGCATGCTGGCGAAGATCCAGGATGGGCATGGCAGGATCTACCACAGGGCAGACGACCGCTCAGGGGCACTGCCCATTGGCCTGGCCTGGGCCGAGGGCTTCCTGGTCGTGGACCGCGTGGGAGACGGTGCAACCGAGGACGTCGCTCTTGGGGACGTCGTCTTGAAGATCGATGGGCGTCCCGTTGACAAGATCATCGAGGAGCTCTCTCCCCAGCTTCCCGCCGCCACACCACAACACCGTCGCTTTCGCATGCTCGACGCACTGACACTGGGTCGGCCTGGGAAAAGGATCTCCTTCGAACTGAAGCGGGATGTGGACTGCCACACGGTGGAACTGGAGTACAGGGCAGGTGCGTCCCCGGTGGCCGAGCTCCGACCTGGCAAGATCGCGGAGATCAAGCCGGGCATCTGGTACGTGGACATCTCCCGGATCAAGAACAGGGACTACACGGACGCTCTAGCCGATCTGAAGCTCGCCAAGGGCATCGTCTTCGACTTCCGTGGCTACCCCAACAACATCGATACCCGCATGGCCTTCTTCCCATCCATCATCGCAGAGCCAGTGCGGAGCGCCCAATGGCTCGTTCCGACTCCCAGACTCCCCGATCAAGAGGAAATGGAATTCCAGCCCACGGGACAATGGCTGCTCCAACCGAAGCAGCCTTACCTGTCGGCAAGGAAGGTCTTTCTCATCGATGGTCGGGCCATCAGCTATGCCGAGAGTTGCATGGGCATCGTCGAGCACCACAAGCTGGGGGCAATCGTCGGCGAAGCCACTGCAGGGACAAACGGCAGCGTCTTCCCATTCGGTCTTCCGGGGGGTTACCGGGTACGGTGGACCGGCATGAAGGTCTTGAAGCAAGATGGCTCCCGGCACCATGGGGTGGGCATCCAACCCACAGTACCGGTGGCCCGAACGGTTGCCGGCATCCGTGCCGGCAGGGACGAGTTCCTGGAGAAGGCCCTCGAGATCCTGGCCAATGGCGAGTAGCCGGCCTCGCAGAATGGAACACTAGGCCGGTGCCAGGTGCGCTGGGCGCATCTCGACGCCCACCTAGGGCCTGAGGATACGCGCCTCGGATAGCGCGATCCCAAGTGGGTTGGCTCTGGGGTCGCGCACGACCCACTGGGTACAGATGCTCACGCCCTGCGCATTCGCATTGGCAGGGACTGCAATCGGAATGGTCGCGCTGTACGCTGGCGAAACGGGGAGGATTACCACTGGATTCACGTGCGCCAAGCACCCAGGAGCACCCAGAGGGCCGAAGTCGAACGGTGTTGCGAGCGCCGTGCCGATGGCAAGAAAAGCCGTCTTGTTCGTCGTCGACAACGTGAGAGCAAAGGCGCTGTTGCCGGGCGTGGGTGGGCTGCTCACGTACGACCATGGACCGAGGAGGCTCGATTCCTTGCAACCCGCTCCGATGGGCTGGTAGACGGATGGGTTCGAAGTCGGCACATACTCCATTCCCGCAATCGAGAAGACTCCCGGCACCGGTTGCTTTGCCTTGACGAGGTTGTTCACGGTCGGCAGCAGTCCATTGTCACGGTACACATCAATGGAAGCACCGTTGTAGTCACCCAACGCCAGCTCCCAGGTATCCGCATTGATGGCACAGCCATTCCAGGCCTCATCGTACTGATTGGCGGTCGAGAGCATGCCAGGCCACTGCATCTGCTTCACATTCGTGCCATCGGTCTTGCGCCAGAGCAGATCTCCGAAACGGCCTACAATGATGATCTCGCTCGAACGTGGATCGACAAGAGCCTTCGTCGAGGCGAAGCCTCTTGGAGGCGACGTGCGGTAGGTGGGTGGCAGGTCCCCCATCCATGTCGGGTTGGGAGCGTTGGGGTCCGTGGAGAGCACCCAGTGCTGGTTGGTCCCAGGAGGCGTGGGGGCAGAACCCGGAGGTGTGTTGACCGTGGCCTGGGTCGAGTCAAACGTGAAGACATGCAGCTTCGTGCCGATGAGCACCATCGAGTGCGAACCGCCGAGGGCGCCGTTCGCCATGAACTGGACGCCAAACTTCGAATGCAGGACGGCCGTTCCAGCCGATGTGCCGGTTCTCGAAATCCGCCACACCTGAGCATCCGTGGCCTTGGAGGCAAAGACCCCCGATCCGCAGACGTAGATCCACGAGCTGTCCCACACCATGGTCGAGACATTGATTCCAAGCTGGCCCGCGGTGTTCAACCCGCCCTTCGTATTGAACCTCGTCGCAATCCAGACACCGTCCTGGTTCAACGTGACCAGGTAGACGTTCCCCTGCACCG
>QJVU01000165.1 GCA_003235605.1 Planctomycetota bacterium
GTCTGCCCGGATCCCGGGCATCAGGTCCCGGGCCTTGCCGCCGGCTGCTGGCACCACGAACAGGTGGCTGTACTTGCCGTCCTGCCAGCGGTCCCAGTGACGGATCAACAGGTCGTCGAAGATCCTGGCCTCCGCCTTGGGCAGGTCCGGATACCGATCGTGGACGTCCGGCTCCAGCTTCACTTCCGCGGTGAAGGCGAAGTGCCGGCCGTCGGGAGACCACGCGATGTTGTGGACACCCCCCGGGTGGTGGGTGACCTGGCGCCAGCCGCCGGGCTTCCCATCCCGGAGCGCCATCACCCAGATCTGGGACGAACCGCTGCGGCTCGAGAGGAGCGCTACCCGGTCTCCCTTCCGCGACCAGCGCGGGCTCCAGTTGCTGCCCTCGGTGGTGAGCTGGATGGCGGCAGGCGACCGCTGCCGGAGATCCCGCAGGAAGATCTGGTTGGTGCCCTTGTTGGCGGCGAGGTCGAAGGTCCCCACCGTGTAGAGCAGGCGCTCGCCATCAGGGCTCAGCTGGGGATCGCTCACCCGGCCCAGCCGCCAGAGGAGCTCGGGCGTCATCCGGTCGCTTGGCCCTGCGACTGCCTGCCGCGGCGGCTCCTGGGGACCCTCGGCCACGGGAGCCCCGGAACACGACCCGAGCACTAGGGTCCCGCTCAGGACAAGCGTTCTGATAGCTGCCGCCATTTGGGCGGCATGCTATTGGCTCCGTCCAGGCAGCCCAAGCACCTTGCAGGCATCATGGGCACGCTGCAAGAGCCGGTCCCGGGCCGGACTCCTGGGCATCCACCCTGCCGCCACCAGACCGTCCCGGGGACGACCGCAGGCAATGGCCACTTCGGCGCAGAGGGGGAGCAGCTCTTCCCGGTGTGCAGGATCCCGCAGCGGGTCATAACCGATGCGGGCCTCGATCATGCGGTACAGGTCCGGGTCCACACGATAGAGCTCGAAGCGGGTATGACCGTGCGTCTTCTGGCACCCGGGCCGCTTGGCCAGGGACACGAAGGCCTCGACCCCCTGGGCGAAGTACTCGGCCTCGTTGCTCGCGGCATAGAAATCGAGGCAGCGACCTCCCAGCCTGGCGGCGTGGTAGAGCTGCCGCACCCGCATTCTCTCCACCTGCCGGAACGCATAGAGGTGGGCCTGGTGGGTGACTTCGTGGGCGAGGGTGTCGAAGCCGAAACAGCGAGCATCGTCCAAGGCCTCCACGCCGGTAGCCGCCTGGCGCCCACCCACGCCACGGACATCGTCCCAAACCCTGCCGTCGAAGGTGCGCCGCCCGCGCAGGCCGGCGCGCGAGGGGTCGTCCGTGGTTCGCTCTGCCAGTGCCAGGAGGTCATGGCGCGCCCCCATCGCCAGCAGCTTGGGGAGTTGTTCCGGGAACAGGCTCACGGCGCGCACCACCACCGGTCGCAGCAGCTCCGGCAGCCCGTCATACACGGGGACGAACCGTTCCACCGGCAGGTCCCGGTCAGCAGGCGGCGGCATGGCCGCCGCAAGCCGTGCAAACGCCTCGGAGTTGCTCGCCATGGTCTCCGCCATGCGGATTCTCAGGAGTGTCTCTCCAAGCAGGCGGTGGGCGATGGGATGCCCTGGTGCAGCGTCGAGAGCCTGCTGCAGGCGGCCCACAGCCTCCTGGAGGCGCTGTGCCTCGATCAGGCGGACCGCCGCCTGGATCTCGGGAATCCGCTTTGCCACCTGGGGCGACTGCAGTCCCGAGCCCAGGCGCAGGTGGGCCTCGGCGTGGAGTGGATCCCGCTCGAGCACCCGGCGGTAGGCATTCGCCGACTCTGCGACCCGCTGCAATCGGAACAGGGCAGAGGCGTGGGCAGCCAGGAGCTCCGCGGTGGGTCTGGCGCTTGCCGCGACTGCCGCCGTGGACACTTCCAGGGCCCGCTGGAAGCGGGCACCCCGAAGCAGGATGCGCACCTGGAGCGCTGTGAGCGATTCACCGGGTGCGCCGCTCGTACCCAGCGCCCGTCGCAGGTGGCCCAGGGCGGTGCGGGAATGACCCAGCATGAGGAAGCTCCGCGCCAGTCCCTCCTGCAGGTCGCCATCGGACAGCGGGTCGGTTACCGCCGCCTCCAGACGCCGCAGCTCCACCACCGCCTGCCAGGGATCCTCCTGCTGCAGGTAGCGCCGGGCCCGCCGCAGCAGGTCCTGGCGCGGTTCGCCATGGCGCGTCTCGTGAAGTGCCGGCTCGGCGCTGGCAAAGGGCGCCTGGGCCGCGAGAGGGGCACAACACACCAGCGCCAAGAAGACCGGAACCGCCCCCGAACCCCATCTCGGGCTCCGGGAAGAGGAAAGGGCTCTCGCAGTATGAAGGATCGGCAGGGTCAGGGGCGGCTCTCGGTTGTCTCTAACAGAGACTACCCCACCCGCAAGCAAGCTGCGGGGCCCGCGACCTCGCGTCTAGCTGGTCAGTTCAAACCGTGCAGGTCGTTTCGCGTTGGCGCAGTCCTCAGTCCGGCGCCACGGTGAGAACCTCCAGTCGCACAGCATCGATGACGGGGGCGAGTGCCGGTCCGCCCCCCCACGACTCCCCGCCCCAGGTCTTGGATCCGCTGACCCCCACCTCCAGACCATCGAACAGCTGCAGTTCGTAGCACCTGTTGCTGCAGGTGATGTAGGCGACGGTCTTGCCGCCCTTTTCCAGGCGGCAGCGAAGGTGGCCGGCAGCATCCTCGTCGAAGCGCACCCAGCCGGTGGTCGCAAACCGCGAACGGGGCGCAGCACTGGGAAGCCGCGGCCCGGGTGCCACGTCGGTAGCGGGCTTGGGTGGTTCCTCGAGG
>QJVU01000774.1 GCA_003235605.1 Planctomycetota bacterium
GCGAGAGCCCGATTCAAATTGATCTGTGGCGAGAGCCACACAAAAACTGTTCCACTATCTTCGGTCTGGGTTGTCTGGATCAATCGCTGAGACGCGAGGGTAACCAGGACGTCGAATGTCGCAAGGTAGCCTTCCCTTGCGCCCGCGTCAAACCGTCAGATATTCCTGAATCAGCCCGTCGCTCAGTGCCCCCATCTCGCCGGTGGCGACCTCCCGTCCTCGGTCGAGAATATAGAAGCGGTCGGCTACCCGGCGCGCGAAGGGGAGCTTCTGCTCCACCAGCAGCACGGTGAGCCCGAGCTCCTGGTTGAGCCGGCGGACGATGTCCCCGATCTCGTGCACGATGTTGGGCTGTATGCCTTCGGTCGGCTCGTCCAGGATCAGCAATCGCGGGTCCACGGCCAGGGCGCGGCCTATGGCGAGCTGTTGCTGCTGCCCGCCCGAGAGATCACCTCCGCGGCGCCTGAGCATCTCCTTGAGCACGGGAAAGAGATCAAACACCAGGCTCGGGATCTTGCGGACCTTGTCCCGCCGAGCAGGCAGGCCAATCTGCAGATTTTCCTCCACGGTGAGCAGGGGAAAGATCTGGCGGCCCTGGGGGACGTAGCCGATCCCCAGCGGCGCTCGCCGCTCCGCCGGAGCGCGGCTGATGTCCCGGCCGGCGTACTCTATGCTCCCGGAGCGTAACGGCAGCAGGCCCATGATGCACTGGAGCAAAGTGGTCTTGCCTACGCCGTTGCGGCCCATGAGGCAGGTGCAGCGCCCTTCCGGTACGTCCAGGTCCAGGTCCCAGAGCGTATGACTCTCGCCGTAGAACTGGTTGAGGCCCGCGACCTTCAGCATGTCACTCTCCCAGGTAGACCTCGACCACCCGCGGGTCGTTCTGCACGTCGTCCATGCTGCCCTCGGCGAGCACTCTGCCCAGGTGCAGCACCGTCACCCGCCGGGCGATGGAGCGTACGAAGTCCATGTCGTGCTCGACCACCACCACTGAGTGGTCGCCCGCAAGCGAGGTCAGAAGCTCGGCGGTGCGCTCCATCTCCTGGTGAGTCATGCCGGCCACCGGCTCGTCCACCAACAATAGCTTGGGGTTCTGCATCAGCAGCATACCGATCTCCAGCCACTGCTTCTGGCCGTGGGACAGGGCACCGGCCCCGCGGTGAGCCTCGTCTGCGAGACCGATGACCCGCATCACCTCGTCGATCTGGTCGCGCTGCTCGCCACTCAGCCTGGCGCCCAGGGTGGGAAAGACCCGCTTGTCCCCGTCCATGGCCAGCTCCAGGTTCTCGAATACGGTGTGGCGCTCGAACACGGTCGGCTTCTGGAACTTGCGCCCGATCCCGGCCTGGGCGATCTCCGGCTCGCTGAGGCGCAGCAGGTTGATGCGCTGGCCGTACCAGGCAGCACCGCTGTCCGGCCGGGTCTTGCCCGTGACGATGTCCATCATGGTGGTCTTGCCGGCGCCGTTGGGCCCGATGATGCACCTGAGCTCGCCGGCCTCGATGTACAGGTTAAGGCCATCGATGGCCTTGAAGCCGTCGAAGCTGACCGAGACGTCCTCCAGGTAGAGGATGGTGCCGTGCTTGAGGTCCAGGCCGTCCACCTCTTTGGGCACCAGGAAGTCGAATACCCGGTCACGGCGGAAGGTCTTCTGCAGCGGATTGAGCTCCGGCATCAGACTGCCTCCCTGCGTCTGAGCAGGCCCACCAGGCCGCGGGACAGGAACAGGGTGACCAGCACGAACAGGCCGCCCAGGGCAAAGAGCCAGACGTCGGGCATGGCGGCGGTGAAGTAGGTCTTGGCGTAGTTGACCATCAGGGCGCCGACCACTGCGCCGTAGAGGGTCGCCCGGCCCCCGACCGCCACCCAGATCACGATCTCGATAGAGTTGATGGGGGAGAACTCCCCAGGATTGATGATGCCCACCTGCGGCACATACAGGGCCCCCGCGATCCCCGCCAGCACAGCGGAGAAGGTGAAGATGGCGAGCTTGACGTGCTCCACCCGATAGCCGATGAAGCGGGTGCGGTCCTCGGCGTCCCGGATCGCCACGGCAACCCGGCCAAGCCGCGACCGGACGATGGCGCGGCAGGCCAGGTAGCCTCCGGCCAACGCCAGCCCCGAGGCGACGAACAGCCCAACGCGGGTGCCGTCCGCCTGCAGGCTGAAGCCCAGGAGGTCCTTGAAGTCGGTAAGCCCGTTGTTGCCGCCAAAGCCCATCTCGTTGCGGAAGAAGGCGAGCATCAGGGCGTAGGTCAGGGCCTGGGTGATGATGGAGAGGTAGACCCCCGTGACCCGGGAGCGAAAGGCCAGCCAGCCGAAGACGAAGGCCAGCAGACCCGGCACCAGCACTATCATTACCAGCGCCAGCCAGAACTGGTCGAAGCCCCACCAGAACCAGGGCAGCTCCTTCCAGTTCAGGAACACCATGAAGTCCGGCAGGACCGGGTTTCCATAGACCCCACGCTCGCCGATCTGGCGCATGAGGTACATGCCCATGGCATAGCCGCCGAGGGCGAAGAAGGCCCCGTGCCCGAGGCTGAGGATGCCAAGATACCCCCAGACCAGGTCCACCGCCACCGCGAGCAGGGCGTAGGTCAGGTACTTGCCGAGCAGGGTCAGGGTATAGGTGGAGAGGTGGTAGGGACTCTCGGGGGGCACCGCCAAATTCAGCAGGGGCACGGCGATGAGCGCCAACAGCAGCAGCGCCAGGAAGACCTGACCACCGCGGTCGCCTCTGAGCACTGAAAAGGGGTTCATCCGGTCATATCCTCAATCGGTAGAAAAGGGGTTA
>QJVU01000178.1 GCA_003235605.1 Planctomycetota bacterium
GCGGCGGTGGATTCTACCGGAGGCGGGAGGAAGGGGCGCCGGTCGCGCGCCGGCGCCTGCCGGAGGTGCCAGGCACCGCAACGGTGCCTGGCACCTCCTGTCTCAGAAGCGCTGTCCGAACCTGAGGCCTATCGTCCTGGGCATCGTCGGCGTGATATAGGTCCCCTCCAAGCCGCAGACCGCCGCGTCGCACTGCGCCCAGCGATCCAGCTGGCCGCGTTTGTCGAAGGCGTTGTTGACGAACAGCTCCAGCGTGTAGCCGCCGCGGGCGAGGCCGGCCGTGAAGTCGGCGATCGTATAGGCTGGCTCCTCGCCCAGGATGTCGCGCTGTTCCGTACGAAGGTCTGCCCAGCGGCTGCCGACGTAAACGAGCGCGCCCTGGACATGGGCGTCGAAGCTGCCGAGATCGAAGACATACCGTGCCGTCAGGTTGGCCTTGAACTTGGGCGTGACCGGCAACCGGGCTCCGTCCGGGGCCTTTGGTATAGCCGGGACGGTGTTTCCCTCATCGTCTTCCTCTGTGCAGGGATTCCGGTCCTTTCCACTCCCGTCGGGGGTCAGCGTGCCGCAATAGGCCTGCGTAAGCTTCGCGTCGAGCACGGCGAAGGCCGCGGCGACGGTCAGATTGTCGGTTGCCGCCCACAGCAGGTCCGCCTCGATGCCCTTGATCCGGGCGCTGCCGGCGTTGGCGATCTGGGTCAGCGAGTTCTCGCCCAGGAAGGAGAACTGGAAGTCCTTCCAGTCCTCGAGGAACACGGCGCCATTGAAACGCAGCCTGTTGCCCGCCCAGGTCGTCTTCCAGCCAAGTTCGTAGTTGGTCAGGAAGTCGGCCTTATAGGGAGGCAGGGTACCGCGACGATTGACGCCGCCCGGACGGAAGCCTTCGGAGTAGGTGGCGTAGACCATCCGGTCGGGGTCGAAGCGATAGGTGAAGTTGACCTTGGGGGTATTGCCCGATTCCTTCACCCCCTTGTCGAGGTTGGTGCACGGACCGCCATTGACCGAGGGCGCGGGCAGGCTGGGGTCGCATTGCTTCTCACCGGTCGAGTAGGGGTGGTCCAGGCCGAAGCCGTAAAAACCCTCGAGCGAGTTATCGGCCTTGAAGAAACGGATGCCACCGGTGACCGACAGCTTGTCGGTCAGGTCGTAGGTCAGTTCGCCAAAGGCCGCATAGTCCTTGTCGATGCGAACCTGCTCGGTCAGCCACCAGGTGTCGGGCCAGCCGGTCACCTCGAGCGAGGTTGCGATGTCGTCTATCAGGTAGCGCTGTTCGATGTCGTGGGTCTGTTGCTGCATGAACAGGCCCGCCACGTACCGGAAGCGGCTGTCGCCGGCTGACGAGATGCGTAGTTCGTGGCTGTATTTCGTGTACTTGTCCTTGCCGACGATGTACTGGGTCGGGTCGACGTACTCGCCTGCGTCGTCCACGATGTAGCCACCGCAGCAGAAGGTGCCGTCCTCATTGTCGTAGTAGGCATCGTAGTAGAAAGAGTAGTCGACATAGTCGAGATTCATCGAGTCCTTGCGCTTCAGGTAGGAGCCGGCATAGACTACATCAAAATTGGTGAACCTGCCCTCCACTGTCAGCGCGGCCTGCGCCCAGCGGTCCTTGGTGGATTCCTTGTTGAAGCGTGAAATCTCGAAATCGGTGCCCGGTCTGTAGCCAAAGCTGCCGTTGACGGTCTGCTCCTGGCCCATGATCCCGGCCGTCACGGACCAGCTGTCGTTAAGGTCGATCTTCAGGGCGGCTCGCCCGCCCGTGGTGTCACCATCGTTGTAGTCTTTCTTCACGCGATCACTGTTCTCGATGGTGATCAGCGGGTCGCGCAGGGTGTTGGGGTAGGTGCGCTCGGCGTACACGTTGTCGATGTAGCCCGGGTCGTGCCCCGTCCACCCGACGAGGCGAATCGCGGCTTTTTCGGAAAGCGGCAGGTTGACGAAACCCTCGGCCAGGTAGCCGTTGCCGCCTTTCGATACGGTGCTGGCCTGCAGGTCGTAGCCCGCCTCGAAGCCGGCCGGATCTGGTTTGTTGGAAATGATCCGGATCGTGCCTGCCTGCGAACTGGCACCGTACAGCGTCCCCTGCGGGCCGGCCAGCACCTCGACTCGCGCGACATCATAGATGTGCACGTTCAGCGCGCCATTGATCATCGTGACAGGTTGCTCGTCCAGGTACGTGCCGACACTGGGCTGCGACCCGGAGTGGTTGCCGTCGCCGCCGCTGGCCACGCCGCGCATGTAAGGACGGGAAAAGCCGGGTCCGCCGTTCTGTCCGCCATTCTGGTAGGAGAGGCTGGGCAGGAACCTGGCGTAGTCGGAAAAATCAGCGACGTGCAGCTCCTCGAGCCGCTGGGTGCCCAGCGCCTGGATGCTCAACGGCACGTCCTGCAGGCTCTCGGTACGCTTCTGCGCCGTGACCACGATCTCCTCGAGCTGGCTTGGCGGGGCGCTCTGCTGAGCGTAGGCCGGCGACATGGCGACGAGCAGGGAGGAAGCCATGGCACCGCGCTTGGCCGCCTGGAGACGTAGGAGTTTCCGCTTTCTTGACCGCTGCATGGTGGTTGCTCCTGGGCTGGTGGCTGAGTATCAGGGTGGGGGCGGCGCGCCGGCCTGTGGCGGCGCAGCCGGGTAAGCCTCGAGCGCGGGGCCCAGCGCGTCCTTCAGCGGACCGAGCCAGGGCTCGTAGTGGCGCCAGTGGTCGACGCCTTCGCGGAAAATGGGTTGGCGGACCTGCTCCGAACTCGCGGTGCGAACAGGGCGGTCGTTCTCGTGAAACCGCAGGCAG
>QJVU01000298.1 GCA_003235605.1 Planctomycetota bacterium
CCCCACACACCGTCGCTGGTGGCATAGGTACCGTCGGTATCCAACGGCGGCACGATCTCCTCGACGGAGGAGAAGTCGCGGCCGAAGCCGTTGTTGAAGACAAGGATGTTCCCGGCGCCGGGCAGACCCTTCGGAATCCAGTGGGCGTCGTGTTGGTAGAAGAGGACCTGCTCCTCTGCGGCGCCGGCACGGTAGGCTGCCCGGTTGCCCCAGCGGTAGAGCAGGTCACCGCCGCGGCCGCGCCTGCCTCCAGTACGGCCGGAGGCCTCCTTTGTCGTTGTGCTGTGATCGACTACCCAGATCTCGGAAAACGAGCGGATGCTCAGGAGGATCTGGTCGAGTTCGTGGTTGTACGCGACCGCGTTGGCGTGCAACCAGTCTGGCCTGCCATCCACGAGGGTGTAGTTCAGATCGATCCGTTCCGGTTGCTTGGCGGGGTTTCTGTAGTTGGGTCTGCGTGAGTCGAAGTCCTGCACCAGGTGGTCCCACACATGCCACTCCCAGACGATCTTGCTGGCTTTCTTGCCGGGGTCCTTGTGTGTTGGCTGGACCTCGATGACCTTCTCGGACCAGACACCTCCGTCGGTCACCAATTGGGGATCGCGCCCGGCGGCAACGGCCTCGGCCTTGGTCTTCCTTTCCCAGGAGATCATCAGGATGTTGCCGTTGGGCAGTCGTTCGACATCGTGGTGCAAGCAATAGTCCTGGCTGGAGTGTTGGAACTCCCAAACCAGGTTGCCATGCCAGTCGAACTCCTCGACGATGCCGCCGTTGCCGCCCACCGTGAACAGGGGGTTGCCGATCCTGCCAGCGCGCAACAGGTTGCCGTTCGGCAGGAGATAGACGACCATCCCCGGCTGGTAAGCGCTGGTCCAGGTGTTGACCACGCGACCGCGCGGGTCCACGAGATAGCTCTTCCTCGAGAACAACGGGCTGAGCAGGGTGTAGCCGTCGAAGGAATCGGCCTCCCGGCGCAACAGGCCGACTGTGCGCGGGACCGTGGGTCCCGAGAACTCGATCACCAGGCCGGGGAGCTTGCTGGCTGCCGTGGCGCCAGCCCAGGTGCCGGCGGAGGTGGACGCACTGCCCCCGTAGTGGATGCGGTTGGCATCGGAACCGCCCGGCTGGCCCGATGCCCAGGCCTGAAAGGAGAATGGCTCCAGCTCACCCCAAGCCCAGGAGTTCTTCGTTGCCGTGGAACGCAACCCGCCGATCCAGGGGCCGCTCTGCCCTGACCAGAGCGAGGTGTCCTGGATCAGGGCAACGATGGCGGTGTTCTCCTCCTTGGAGGTGACGGTGGCGAGATGACCGCCGGCAGCTGCGGCGGTCTTGTTGGCTTCGGGCCAGGTGATGCCGCCGGGAACTGCCACGGCTTCGTACCAGTGGGTGGTGCCGTCGGGATGAAGGAACCAGCTGTTCGGAGGAATGGCCTGGGGCAGTGCCGTAGATCCAAGGACAAGGGACGCAAGGCAGACCAGCGTCAAGCTGCGAGGATGGGACGTGATCACAGTGGTAGGAAACAGTCCCGTGGTTGGAAAGTCCCGGGTGGTGTGGAGCCGGCAGTGCGGAGCGACCTGGAGGCGGTCGGTCGAATCACGGGGGATTCTCCGGGGGGTGGCCAACACTGGCAAGGGGCAGCCTGGCCTGGGGGGCGCCCTTGCTCCCAGGTGATGGATGCGGTCAGTGCTTATGGGCGAGGTACAACCACATGTCTTCGCTCGCGGCAACGAGTTCGACTTTGTGAGTAGTGGCTGCTCGCTGCGTCAGCAGCTCGCGGTGGTCCAGGTGAGCGATCAGGACCATCCAGACTCGATCCGATGTTGCGAGCACCTCGTCCAACTGCTTCAGGTCCCGTGCCGGCTCGTCGTAGTCCGTGAAGCGGTAGATCCAACTGCCGACGTGTTCACGGTAGCTGGCCCAGCAAGGGTCGCGCCTGTAGTAGTAACGGAATGCCGGGAGGGCCTTGTGGTGCACGAACACCCGGTCGCTCTCCTTGATCGACTCGGAGAGCGTCTCCACGACCGGCCGTATGTAGTGGAGCCCCTTGGACGTCAGTTCGCCAACCGACGACTTGAGTCCGATGATAGCGAGGATCACCAGTACGGAGGTCGTCAACGCGCGGCTCTGGATCCTCCTGGCGCAGAACACAGCACCGCCGGCGGCCATGACGTAGATCATCGGCGTCAGGAAGAACGAGTGCCTTGCACCGTGGTAGGGGTGGAGTCCCAAGCAGGCTGTCAGGAACGTGCAGGCCGTGGGCAGGAGCAGCGCCAGCACCGCCATCCGGCTCCGCTCCTCTCGCCAGACGGAAACGACCCCGGCGCACACGAGGACCAGCAACAGGGTGGGGGTGGGATACGCGAAGCGGAGGATCCCCAGGGTGTTGGTGGTCGCCAGACGGCCCAGTGACCACAGTGAGCCCTGCCAGTACGCGTCTTTCAGGTACAGGTCCACGCCCGGCCCGCCAGCATAGAGGAGGCGATCGATCTCCAACCGGGCGAACGCGACAATGGCCAACACCAGCACCGGGAGGTTGGCCACTGCCCACCTCGCGATCAACAGCCGGGGCTGGGAAGAGCGCAGCGCCTCGATCAAGAACACGATGTTCATGGTGCCGATGAGCAGCCACAGGCCATACTGCAGCGACAACCCCAGCAACCAGAGCAGACAGAGCGCAATCCAGTTCTTCCAGGTCGGATCCCGCAGGCATCGGTAGTAGAAGCCGATGATCAAGACCGCCGCGAGCATCGCAGGTGTGTACTCGCGCAGCTGTTGGGAAAG
>QJVU01000283.1 GCA_003235605.1 Planctomycetota bacterium
ATGCTGCGATGCTGCAGATCGGTTCTCGCAACATGCAGAACTTCCCGCTGTTGCGCGAGGTGGGGCAGCTCCGCAAGCCGGTACTTCTCAAACGGGGCGCTGCCGCCACCCTCGATGAGCTGCTTTGTGCCGCCGACTACATCACCGAGGAAGGCAACACCAACGTCGTGCTCTGTGAGCGCGGCGTGCGTTGCTTCGATCCCAGCACCCGTTACCTCCTGGACCTCGGCGCCGTGCCGGTGCTGCACTCCCGCTCACCGTTGCCGGTCATCGTCGACCCGAGCCATGGCACCGGACGCCGCGATCTCGTGCTGCCCATGGTCCGGGCTGCAATGGCGGCCGGCGCCGACGGCGTCATGGTAGAGGTGCATCCGGAGCCGCAGGCTGCACTCAGCGATGGACCCCAGGCGCTCACGCCCGACGATTTTTCCGCGCTAATGACCGAGATCCGGCGGTGGATTCCCCTCACGGGGCGATACCTTGCAGGTCTCGGGTCTCGGTGCCCGAGCGATCAGCCGGAGAGATCCAAGGCGAGGGCCACATGAGCATCCAACGCAAGCCCTACATTGCCGGCAACTGGAAGATGAACCTGGATCGGTCCCGGGCCCTGGACCTGGTGAAGACCATCAAGGGACGCCTCGGGGACGGCAACGACCGGGAGGTGGCGGTGTTCACTCCGGCGGTCTACCTCGCGGACGTGGCTGCCGTCGCCCAGGGCTCACCCCTGGGCGTCGGCGCCCAAAACATCTACTACGAGGCCGAGGGGGCTTTCACCGGCGAGACCTCCTGCAACATGCTCCGGGAGGTGGGTGCCGACCGGTGCCTCATTGGACACAGCGAGCGCAGGCACGTCTTCATGGAGCCCGACAGCTGGATGGGCCGCAAGATGCGCCGGGCGTTGGACAGCAACCTGCTCCCGATCCTGTGCGTGGGCGAGACGCTGGATGAGCGACGGGCCAACCGCACGGATCGGGTGCTCAAGCGGCAGCTCGAGGCCGGTCTGGCGCTCACCGAGGAGAGCGAGGTACGTCGGATCACCATCGCCTACGAACCCGTCTGGGCCATCGGCACGGGTGAGGTTGCTACCGTGGAGCAGGTCGCGGCGGCGCACGGCACGGTTCGCAAGTTCATCGGCAACAAGTTCGGTCCGGATGCCGCGAGCGCGATCCGCATTCTCTACGGCGGCAGCGTGGGCCCGGACAATGCAAGACAACTCATGACCGTCGAGGGCGTCGACGGACTCCTGGTGGGAGGCGCCAGCCTCAAGGCCGACACCTTCATCCCGATCATCGAATTCGACACTGCTGGTTCCTGACTCACGGCCTCCTGATCATGGTGATCATCTTCTGGATCCTGTTCTTCCTATCCGCTTGCCTGTTGATCTTCGTCATTCTGATCCAGGAGCCCAAGGGCGGTGGCCTCGCCGAGGCCTTTGGTGGCATGGGCGCAGAGACCTTCGGCGTCAAGAGCGCCGGTGTGAATCGCTTCACCCTGATCGTGGCTGCCGTCTTCTTGCTCTCGGCGGTGATGATCCAGATCCTCCAGTAGACCTCCGAGGCGCACTTGTCCTCTTCCACTTCCCCGGTCCACAGCATGACTGGCTCGGGCATCGTGCGTGGCCCGAGCGAGCTCGGAGACCTGACGGTGGAGCTCCGGGCGGTCAACGGGCGCGGCCTGACCATCAAGATGCGCCTCGCCCCCGAGTGCCAGGGGCTCGAGATCGCGCTGGAGACCTACCTCAGGTCACGCTTCAGCCGCGGCACGATCACCCTGCTGATCGACGTCCAGAACCCGATCCGCAACCCTGAGGCGATGGTGGACGAACAGCTGGCCGCCGATGTGGCGGAGCGGCTGCGCAAGCTGGCCAGGGACATCCAGGCAGAGAGCGACCTCCAGCTCAGCGATGTGCTGTCGTTCCCCGGGGTGGTCGTCGCCACCCCGGCGTCGAGGGCCAGGACCTCCTGGGAGCCCCCCGCGGAGGTGCTCGCACTCCTGGCCCGTGCAGCTGACGCACTCGAGGGGAGTCGCGTCGAGGAAGGCACGGCCACGGCCGCGGACATGAAACAGCACTTGGGCACCATCGCCGCCGTTCTGGCGAAGGTGAAGGCGCGGGCTCCCAAGGTCACGGCCGAGTATCGCGCGAAGCTGCTGCGCCGGGTGAACGAGTTCCTGGAGGGGCAGGCTCGGACGATGGAGGACGCTGACGTTCTTCGGGAGGTGGCGCTGTTTGCCGATCGTGTGGACATTTCCGAGGAGTTGCAGCGCCTCGAAAGCCACCTGCAGAAGGCCGCAGGGGTGCTGGCGGCGGGCGGGCATGTTGGCCGCCACATGGAGTTCCTGTTGCAGGAGATGCTGCGCGAGGCAAGCACGGTCGCCGCCAAGTCGCCGGATGCCGAGACCGCCCACTGGATCGTGGAGGTCAAGTCCTGCATTGATCGGTTGAAGGAACAGGCCCAGAACCTTCAGTGAAGAGCGGAACTCGAGACGCGGAGTGAGCGAGCCTGGCGGCAAGCTGGTGGTCATTTCAGGGCCGTCGGGGGCGGGCAAGACCTCTGTCTGCAGGGTGCTCAAGAAGGACCCGCGGGTGACCTTCTCTATCTCCGCCACCACCCGCCCGAGGCGCGCCGGTGAGGTGGATGGCCGCGACTACCATTTCCTGAGCGAGACCGCCTTCCTCGAGCGCCGAGACGCCGGCGAGTTCCTGGAGAGTGCCCGCTACAACGACCACTACTACGGGACCCTGCGGGCGCCGATGGCGGAGGCCCTTGCAGAGGGACAGCTGTTCGTTGTGGAGATCGAGGTGCAGGGCACCCGCCAGCTGCGTGCGAACGGAGTCGAGGGGGTCTACATCTTCGTGGTTCCCCCGAGCCTGGAGGAGCTCCAGCGCCGCCTCGAGCGACGCGGAACCGAGACCGCCGCACAGATTCAGGAGCGGCTGCGCATCGCGGCCGAGGAGCTCGGAGCCCGGGAGCTTTACGACCACGAGGTGGTCAACGAAGATCTCCAGCAGACCATCCGCGAGGTCAAGGATCTCATCGGCTTGGAACAGTCTGAACGGCCTGAAACAGTCTGAAACAGCCCTTCGATGAACGGCAAGAGTGTGCTCCTGGGTGTGGGTGGCGGCATCGCCGCTTTCAAGGCCGCCGCGCTCGCCAGCCAGCTGGTCCAGGCCGGTGCCCATGTGCGCGTGGCCATGACACCTGCGGCGACCGAGTTCATCGGTCCCCTCACCTTCGAAGGCATCACCCGGACCCAGGCGATCCTGAGTCCCACCCAGGTGGACCGAGACGGAACCGCGCCCCACATCGAAGCTTCCCGGAGGGCGGACCTCATGGTGGTCGCGCCGGCTTCTGCCGGTCTCCTGGCCAGGCTCGCAGCCGGAGCGTGTGACGACGCGGTGTGCCTGGCTGCGGTCTGCTGCAGGTGTCCGAAACTGCTCTGCCCGGCGATGAACGACGCCATGTGGGAAAGCCAGGTCGTGCAGCGGAACGTGGCCACCCTCGAAGAACTGGGCTACCAGGTGTTGGGGCCGGTGAAGGGTCACCTCGCCGAGGGCTACGACGCCATCGGACGCATGTTGGAGCCGGAAGAGATCCTGGCAGCAGTGCGCGTGTGCCTGGAGCAGGGACCCGGGAAAGGACCGGGTCGGCTTCAGGGCACGAGGTAGACATCCCACCGCACCCGGCCGCCCCGGACCTCGTAGGCGGGCTCACCCGCCAGTGTTGGCGCCTTCGCTGGCCGCTTGACCACGACCCTCTGCCTGGCCTTCGACCGGGCTACTTCGAACAGGGACTCTGCATCGCTTTCGTCTTCGCTTCCCCGAGCCAGGAGTCTCTGAAAGAACTGCATCTCCTTCTTCACCAGTGCGGCTTTGGTGCGCGTGGGAAACATGGGATCCACGTACACCACATCTGGTAGCTGGTTCTCAGGCAGATGGGCAATGTAGTCTCGGGCATCCCCACCCACGAGGCGCAGCCGGCTGGCGGCCTCGGACCCGACGGCCCGGGCCAGACCGTTCTCGAGGAGCGCATGGAGGAGAGGGCAACGTTCCACCGCCACCACCTCGTAGCCGAGGCTCGCCAGGACGTAGGAGTCCCTCCCCAGGCCTGCGGTGGCGTCCAGCACCCGGGGCAGCGGACGCTTTCGGCCCACGGCCCGGGCCAGGGGATGGTGGCGGCGGCCCGCCCCACGACGCCGTTCCATGGCAGCCCCCAGGAAGTCCACCCACAGGGGCTTGGCACGGGCGAACCGGACCTCCAGACGCGCGCCGTTGAAGGCCAGGACCGTGTCCACCCCGTTGTCGTCAAAGTCCCTTGCCAACGGAAGGTCGAGAGCCCTTGCCAGCTGTCGTGCCCTCGGGTCCGCGCCGTCTTCGAGCACTGCGATCCAGTGTGTGGCCACGCCTGGATGGTAGCCGAGGGGGCCCGATGCCAGGTGCCATGGCCTTCGAGGGTGGGGAGAGTGTCTGAAAACCGTGTTGAAAAAAGGGGAAAACGATTCTGCATCTGCAAAGATCTGGATCCACCATCTCATGGGCCGTACGGGTCGGCTTGCCCCGAGGCATCCTGAATCTGGCTGGGCGCACGCGACACGCGGCGAAATGATAGAATGCTCTGGTTCTGCTCGTTGAGCTTTGGGGTTACGGTCTGGCGGACCCATCCTCCAGGATGTGGTCCGGTGGACTTCCGGCCCACATGGACTGAGCTGGCAGAAGTCAGAAGTCAGGACTGCCCTTCACTCCCTCCCTCCCTCAACCAGGATCGCCAGAAGACACACCATGCGACGATTGCACCTGAAGCTGTTCTATCTCCGCACTCGCTACAAGCGTGAACCCCAGGGGGTCACCGCCCGGGTTCTGGGCGTTCGTCCCGCCACAATGTCTCACCTGGAGCAGGGCCGCTCGCTGCCGACCCTGCCCATGCTCATGGCCCTTGCTCGGCACTACGACGTTACCCCGACATACCTGCTGGACGACGATCGCCCGATAGAGCCTCAGCCGCGGGACCGCTGGAGCGAACGGAACGCGCTCATCGCCCGTGGTCATTGGCTGGAGGTCCCCGACGGTGCCGCGATCAAGACCAACGACGGCATCCTGCTTTGCCCGGTCATGGGTGGCGCGCGCTTCTATGATTCGACCGCGCAAGCCGAGCGCATCCTCTGTCAGTCCAAGGACGACGCCGAGCACCTGCAGCTTGACCTGCGCGAAGCCGAGAACGGTCGCGACCGCGAGCTCGAGGAGAACCTGCTCCGAGAGCTGATGGGGCAACGCAAGCCGCGCAACAAGACCAACGGCATGCCAAAGAAGGCATCGGCCCCTTCACGAGGCATGGCGGCAGAGGCCTAGACGGCGGTCGCTGCCGAGTGCCTCTGATGCAGCTCGTGCCGCCGGGCACGAGCTGACTCGCGCTCCTCTTCCGGTCCTCTTCGGCTCGGCCAGTCTGGCCGGAGAGGCCGGGACGAGTGTCGCAATACTCAACTCTGCGCCCGCAGACCGCCGATAGCCTCGCCATGAGGCGACGCCCCCACGCCTGTGGCCTGACCACCGCCCCGGGCGGTCGCCAGGCTCCGGCAGCAGAGCGGACGGAGAGGAGCAGCAAAGAGAGCCGAGGGGTGCACAGCCTCGACCAAGAGCGCACCGAGGGGCTGAAACAGACCGCCGCTTCAGGCTTCAAGTGGATGGCCCTGAGCCACGTGGTCCGCCTGACGGTGCACTTCCTGACCACCGCCGTCCTGGCGTGGCTGCTGCTGCCCGAGGATTTCGGCTTGATGGCAATGGCCGCGCTGATGGTCGGTGTCGTGCACCTGTTCCGGGACTTCGGAACGGCGGCGGCCATCGTGCAACGACCCCGCCTCGACCACGACACCCTCTCAACGCTGTTCTGGACCAACGTGGCTGCGGGTGTGGCGCTTGCCGGCTTGGTGGCGCTGCTGGCACCCCTGGGCGCGATGCTCTTCGACGAACCGGGGATGACCCCCATCCTGGAGTGGTTGGCCCTGGGTGTGTTCCTGGCCAGCCTCGGCGCCGTGCCCCAGAGTCTGCTGCAGAAGCGGCTCTGTTTCGCTGCGTTGGCGCGCATCGAGATCGTTGCGCTGGTCGCGGGCGGCGCCACCGGTCTCACGGTGGCATTCGTGGGCGGTGGCGTCTGGGCGCTGGTTGCCCAGACCCTGGTCACCAACGGCGCACACGCCCTCATGGTCCTGGCGTGGGGGGCCTTTGTCCCCAGCCTGACATTCCGGCTCCACCGCCTTCGGGGCCTCGCCGCCTACAGCCTGAGCCTCGCAGGCTTCAACGTCCTCAACTGGTGCATCCGCAACCTGGACCATCTGTTGGTGGGCATGTTCCTGGGTGCCACCGCGCTGGGCTACTACGCCCTTGCCTACCGGTTGCTGCTCTATCCGTTGCAGGGAGTGTCCAGCATCCTGTCTCGGGTGGCGTTCCCGATCTATTCCCGCATCCAGGACGATAACGCCCGTCTGCGCAACGCGCATCTGAAGATCACCGGAGCCGTGGCAATGGTCTCGTTCCCGGTCATGGTGGGCATGCTGCTCGTCTGTCAGCCCATGGTGGTCTCCCTTCTGGGTCCCCGGTGGTTGCCCATGGCGCCGCTGGTTGCGATCTTCGCGCTGGTCGGCATACCGCAGAGCGTCGGTACCACAGTGGGCGCCATCTACCAGGCCAAGGGGCGGACCGACCTGATGTTCCGATGGGGAGTGCTGGTCGCGGTGGTGATGGCGCTGGCGTTCTCCGTCGGGCTGTTGTGGGGAATCCAGGGAGTGGCCAGTGCCTATGCCCTCGCTTCCCTGGCCCTGGTCTATCCGGGACTCCAGATCCCCTTCTCCCAGATAGGCCTGAGGGCGTCGGAGCTGGCCAGGTTCCTGATGCCCGCCCTCCGGGCCACGGCGGCGATGGCGGCCTGCACGCTGACCATACGCTTGTTGGTGGCGGAACACCTCGCGCCCGGATGGCACCTGGTGGTCGCGGTCGCCACGGGTGCGACGGCGTACGGTGTTGCGAGCCTGCTGTGGAACCGTCGTGCAATCCACGAGGTCCGCGACTTGCTCCTTGGCAGGGCTTGAGGCCGCCGGCCTGCGGGCATCAGCCCGACGGTTCCCGTGGCATCAGGCTCTGGGCGGCGGAGGCTACGCCGGTGGCGAGACGTCGCCACAGTGGCCGCACCCGCACGACAGGGCAGGGCAGTGCCTCCGCGCCAAACCCGCGCTTGAAGCTGTCCACTCCCTCGTTCCCCCCGCTGGGGTTGAAGTCGAACCAGCGGATCTCCTGCTGGCACGCGTGCTGGATCGCCTCGCGGAGAAGCAGGTGCATGGGCCGGCGCGGCAGCTGGTTTGCGATGGCAGCGCTGTGCCAGTAGTTGGCGGTGTTCTTGGCGTAGAGGCACACGGCGCCGGCGACGAAGACCCCGCAGGTCTCCGCCACCCAGAGCTTGACGCTGGTGGAGGGGAGCCGGCTGAGCTCTTCGAACAGCACTTTCGGGTGCCGGGATGTCGACCGCTTCCAACGGGCCAGGCAGTCCTGGTAGGCCGTGTAGTAGTTTGTCCAGTCGTCAGTGCTCTCTGCCAACCGAACGGTCATGCCATTCCGCGTCGCCTGGGTTGCGGCAGCGCGATGTCCTTTCGACCACCGGCGGTGAACGGTCTTGAAGCCAGGCGTGAGGTCGAGAGCCAGGGTCTCGTCGTAGTGGCGCGCGGCCACGCGGATGTTGAGAGCCTGCTGATCGTGGGGGTTGATGCGCCAATCCAGGCGGCCGAAGCCATGGGCAAGGTAGCGGGTCAGGGTCTCGGCGTGTTCATCTGACAGGGGCTTCTCGGTGAGCCAACCACCATAGGCTCCGGCGACCGTCGAATGGTAGCTGCGCACCAGTCCGCCAGCCCCGAGACCGACCGACATCGGCAGCAAGGCACGCACCCCGTCCTCGAACGTCACCAGCCGAGGCCAGCTCTGGAGGCGGCCGCGGGTGGCCCGGTCCCAGAGCTGGGTCCACTCCCTGGAGTGGAAGTAGGTCGCGTGCGGAGTGGCCTCGAAGAAGGCATCCCACTCCGCGTCCCTGGCCATGCGGACGGACTCGATCTTGAGCATACGAGGTTGTTATCGACCAGCAGCATCTGCCGACTGGAAGCGCGCCGCGCTCAGGCCAGGAGGGTCTCGTAGAGGCTCTGGACGCGCTCCACGTGGGCCCTGCGGGTGAACCTCTCCATGGCGGTGACCCTGCCCTGCTCCCCCATGCGTGCCGCGGCTTCCGGGTCGTCCAGCAAGTTGAGGATCCGCGATGCCATCGACGACGGCACCGACGCCGTGTCGGCGGTCTCGAACAGATAGCCGTTCACCCCATCCTCCACGATCTCCGCGATCCCTCCCACGTTGCTGGCGACCACCGGCCTCCCGACGGCATGGGCCTCGGCGATGGTGCGGCCGAAGGACTCCACCACCATGGAGGGATTTACCACGACGTCCATGGCGGACAACAGCCGGGGCACATCCTCTCGCTGGCCCAAGAACAGGACCTTGCCGAAGATGCCGATGTCCCGCGCGTGTGCCGCCAGCTCTTGCGGGTAGCCGTCGAGGCGATCCCGTCCGGAGTCGAACAGCACACCCCCGACGATCACGAAGGTCACCTTGTCACGACGGGCAGCCACCTGCTTGGCGGCGTCCAGGAACTGCCTGTGGCCCTTCAATGGGTCCATGCGGCCCACCATGCCGACGATGCACTCGTTCGCGGGTAGCTGCAGCTCGGCGCGAAGCTCGGCGCGCAGCTTGTCCTGCAGTGGGTATTGATCGAAGAACTCCTCCGACACACCGTTGTAGATGACGTTGACCTTGTCGCCCATGCCGTGGCCATTGCTCAACGTTCTGGCCGTGGCATTGGAGTTGGCCACGATGCGGTCGGCCCAGGACACCACGTTCTTTGCTTGCTCGGGGTAGTCCAGATCCCGTACGTGCCAGACGCACGGCACGCTGGCCAATCGAGCGCCGAGGCAGCCGCAATAGCCGGCGATGAGGGTATTGGTGTG
>QJVU01000513.1 GCA_003235605.1 Planctomycetota bacterium
GGCAGCCGGCATGATCCAGGCCCTGAACGCGGAGCTGGTCGCTTGACGGTCGCCTGGATCAACGGTCGATTCGTGTCCGCCGAAGAGGGTCCTTCGCCCCTGGACCGGGGTTTTCTGCAGGGGCTGGGTCTGTTCGAGACCATGGCCGCGGTATCCGACCGGCTGCCCCTCTGGCCCCGGCACCTGGCGCGGTTGGAAGCGGGGGCTCCGGTGCTCGGGATTCCCTTTGCTCCGCCGCCCGACCTGCGGGAGGCCGCGTCCGAACTGCTGCGGCGCCGGGGCCACGAGGGACACATCCTTCGCCTCACCCTCACCGCTGGCGTGGGTGGCGCGGCAACGTGGTGCCTGACCACCCGCAAACGCCGCCCGGTGCCGGAGCCCATCAAACTGTGTGTCTCCGAGTTCCACCGCAGTGATGAGGACCCGACAGCGGGTCTCAAGAGCACGTCTCATGCCTTCTATCACGTCGCCGTGGAACGCGCCCGCCGTCGTGGTGCGGACGAGGCGCTGCTCCTGGGTTCGAGCGGCCACGTCTTGGAGACCGCCACCGGGAACCTCTTCTTCTGGCGCCAGGGCCGGCTGCACACACCGGGCGCCGGCAACTTTCTGCGTGGCATTGCCAGACAGACGCTGTTGGATGCGTTGGCGGCAGGAGGCACGACTGTCGAAGAGGGCGACTACACCCTGGACCAGGTCCGGGACGCTGATGGGATCTGCGTCACCAATGCGGTCTACGGCCCCCGCACTGCCTGTCTTCTCGGCGACGACACGTCGCGGAGCGGCGAGAGCCTGGCCGGTGTCCTACGAGCTCTGTGGCAGGAGGCGCTCGGCGCCTAAGTCCCGGCCACGAGTCCTTCCGATACCAGGGGCATGATCAGCAAGGCGAAGGACAAGACTGCATCCGCTCGAGCTCCGGCGCGCGAGCGCCGACCGTTTCTCTTCGTCGATGCCATCGACGTGCCCCGCAGGCTGCCGTCGTCCGCGCAGGATGGCGTGCGGCTGCTGGCTCGGCTGTTGATGCACGAGGTTGGTACGCTGGTGCGGTCCTTGGTGAACTACACCGTGGCCTGCCAGAACGAGGAGCGCCGCCGGGAGGGTCGGCCTCAGGGCGTCAGCTTGAGCATCCTGAACCGCCGGCGCCGCGCCGCGAGATCCTGGGTCCTCACGATCCTGAAGGGACATGTGGATCGCTCCACCCTGCACACCGTCGTTCACAGCTGGCTGCCACAACTCTGCGGCACTGGCCCCGGGATCCGGGATGCCCGGGCTCCCGCCCGTCGCTATGTCGAGTTCCTGCGCGGCCTGATGACTTCTCACGTGATGGGCCGGGTGGCCGCGAATCTGGTGCCCGAGGCCAAGGCGCTTCACGCTTTGGAGACCATCCTGGGAATCCACGTCAGAGCGCTGGAGGATGCGGTTGACGCCGGGGCGAGTCAGGACCCGGGCAGCTGACCTTTCCCTTGCAAGGTCCGGTGTTGTCCCTATAGTCCGCGCCCCCCGCGTGTACCGGTAGCTCAATTGGATAGAGCACCTGACTACGGATCAGGAGGTTGGGGGTTCAAGTCCTCCCCGGTACGCCAGCCAATGTCTCCTCTCCTCCTGGTTGCCGGGTTGGCAGCAGTCACGCTGCTGGGCGGAACCTCCTGTGGCCAGGAGAGCCGGCAGTTGCGAGTGCGCGGTGTCACCTACTCGGTAGAGAACGGTGAGCTGCACGAGCTTCGACCTGGGGCCAGGTACCACAGGTCGGTGTCCGCGGTGATGCCCGACGGAACCGGACAGGTGCACGACATCTGCAAGGGGCCGGCCGGGATAGTCTTTGTCGCTGCAGACCGGGGCCTCTTCACCATCTCTCCGGAGGTCGAACATCTCGACCGGATCCATCTGCAGGACGGAGCCCCGGAGCCACCCTTCCTGGGCCTCGAGTACGTGCGGGGCTACCGTCTCTACGTCGTCACGGCGGATGTACTGTCCTGCTTGGACACACGGCAGTTCTTTGGGCGGCAGGCGGCAGAGGACCGTGCGCGGCCGGGCCCTTTCCTGGGTCTCTCGAAAGCGGTGAACGGCGCGCTGAAGATCGAGACCTCCCGGGGAGAGCGAACCTACCTGCCGGACGCGGCCCCACCGCCCAAGCTGGAGTTGCTGACCGTGGATGGACGCGCCTTCCTCGACGGGCATCGCCTGGAGGTGGAGCACGGCAGGCGGGTCATGGTGCGCTGGCGGACCGGGCCGGGCGCCCGGGTCCGCTACCGGCTGTTCCGACACCATCTGTGGCGATCCTTGGATCAGGAAGAGGCCACGTTGCCGGTTCTCGAGCCCGGTGACCACACCGTCTTGCTGGCGGCTTTCGATCGGGACCTGCAACGGTCGGACGATGTCGCGCTACAGCTCCGGGTCCGCTACCCACCCCGGTTCGACAAGCGCCTCCTGGTGCCGGCAGCTGCCCTCGGCGCCCTGGCGGTACTGTTGCTGCTGCTCTTCCGCGCACGCCGCGGTGGTTCCCGATCGGGCGCCTATCGGCGCGCCACTGTCTCCGCGGGGCTCATCGTGGTGCTCACTCTCCAGTTGCTGGTGGCGATGATTCCCCATGGCCGTAGCTGGCCGTTCGTGGGCTTCTCGATGTACACGGAGGTGTACCGGCCGGGAGGGCACACGTTCCATACGCGGGCGTTTGCCGTCCGCCGGGACGGCAGCCTGCGGGAACTCGGCTCCTACTCTGCGGCGTTCTCGCTGTTCGAATGGAAGCGCGCCCTGGTGCCCCTGATGTTCGGCCCGGATCCCGTGCGAGAGGAGTTCCTCGCCGGGCTCCAACAGAAGCACCCGGACCAGGGTTTCGTGGGCTTCGTGGTGCGCACCGACAAACAGTGCCTCACCGCCAGGGGCCCGGTACCCGTGGCCCCCCTCATCATGATGGTCCATCCGGAGGGTGTTCTCGGTGACGATCGCTGAGCGGTGGAACGACTTCTGGTTTGCGCCCACGCCACTCAGGCGAGTGGCGATCTTCAGGATCCTCGTCCTGAGCCTGGCGCTGTGGGACCTGAACATGTACGGCATCACGGCCTTCGCCGATGCTGCCGCGGTCGATGCCGGTTCCATCGACAAGGCCTGGCGGCCGATCTTCCTGTTCGAGATCCTCGGCCTGGAGCCGATTGGCCTCGGCACCGCGCGCATGGTCTTCACCGTCGGGTGGGTTGCCATGGTCTGCGGGATCCTCGGTGTGTTCAGCCGCACGTCCTGCGCCGTGGCGGCGATCGTGGCCATCTACTGGACCGGCCTGGTCTACTCCTTCGGCAAGCCGCACCACGACAAGGTGGCGTTTGCCTTTGCCGTGGCGTCGCTGCCGCTGGCCCCGGTCGGAGCCTGTCTGTCGGTGGATGCCTGGCTGCGTCGTGCTCGTGGCCTCGCACCGATGCCCGGGACGACGGCCGGGACGACGGCCGGAACGACAGCCGGAACGACAGCCGCGCTTGCCGGCGTGCCGTTGCGCTTGACCCAGGTCACCATCGCCATCGGCTACTGCTTCGCCGCGTGGACCAAGCTGGCCATCGCCGGTCCCTCGTGGCTCAACGGCTACACCCTGATGGGGATACTCACGGTGCACGACAACGACTGGGCAGCGTTCCTGTGCCAGGACGTGTGGCTGTGTCGGTTCCTCAGCCTGGGGACGATCGTGATCCAGGGCACCTTCTTCATGGTGTTCCTCTGGCCTGCCAGCCGGTGGTTCTACCTGCCCGCGGTGGTGACCTTTCATGTGATGACCTGGAAGGCCATGGACACCGGCCCCTACATGACCCTGTGGTTCCTGCTGGTGTGCTTCCTGCCGCTGGAGCGGGTGTCCGGTTGGGTCCGCACCGGCCTGGCGTCGGGACCTCTGCTCCATCGCGGCTTCGTCCTGGCGGTGTGCGTGGTCCCCGCCTTCGTGGTGCTTCACGCGGTGCTGGCCAGCCTGGGGTGGTGGTAGCGCCGCTGCAGCCTCGGCCTCGGCCTCGAGACCGGTGCCCAGGCGCTTGCCTCGCCTGCCTCGGCACTCCCAACGCACCCCACACTGTGGCATCTTGGCCCCCTGAGACCTCTCTTTTCCGGATGGTGGGCGCTGCGCGGAGGGTGACTCTCTTGGAACTGCACAAACCCGATGCCGTCCACCGACGTCCTCTGTTCTGAGGCCCTCGGAAACGTCATGAAGCAACTGGTATCGCTCTTGTTCGTCCTTCTGGCCGCCCTGCCCACTCACCCCACTCCCGTAGGGGGCGTAACCAGCCCGGTCCGCGACGACGAGCGCACTGGCACGGTGGTCGACAAGCAGGGCACCGCCTTGGTGCGCCCGGTGGGGCGGGCGCGCTGGTCCCCGGTGCGCCAGAAGTCCGTGCTCATGCCCGGGGACCAGCTGCGGACGCCCACCCGTGGTGCGAACGCCGTGGAGGTGCTGCTGGCGGGGGGTGGCAGCCTGGTGCTGGGTCCCGGCGCGCTGGTCGAGCTCTCGAAGCGCGGCGCACTGCGCCTCTACTCGGGAGAGGTCGAGGTCAAGGCGGAGAACGACAAGATTGCAGTGACGGGCCCGGGGGGGTTTGCGAGCGAGGTTGCTGCCGGCAAGACCCTCATGGCAAGGGCCGGAGACCGGAAGACCGCCACCCTGACCGAAGTTCCTCGGTGGCTCAGCGGCTACCGGGGCTCCACCACCGATGAGTGGATGGGTTCGCTGATTGCGAACGTGGATGGCCGGGACGTGCCTCTCTCCGTCGGCTACCACAAGGTGGATGCGGTGATCCGAGACCAGATCGCCCAGACCACCGTCGAGCAGTCGTTCCTGAACAGTACCAAGAACCGCCTCGAGGGCGTGTTCTACTTCCCGCTGCCCGCCGATGCCTCGATCAGCGGCTTCGGCATGTGGATCGGCGGCGAGCTCGTGGAGGCGGATCTCGTCGAGAAGGAACGGGCGCGGGAGATCTATGAAGACATCCTCAGGCGGAAGAAAGACCCCGGCCTCTTGGAGTGGAGCGGGGGCAACCTTTTCAAGGCGCGAGTGTTTCCGATCGAGCCCCACTCCGAAAAGCGCGTGCGGATCCGCTACACCCAGGTGCTGCCTCTGGAGGGCTCCCTGATCCGGTATCGCTATGCCCTGCGCAGTGAGCTGCTGCGCAGCCGGCCCCTGCGCAAGCTGCAGTTGAAGGTCACGGTCTCTTCGTCGATGCCCATTGCGGGTGCCTCGTCGCCCAGTCACGAGATGCGCATCCGTCACACTCCCGACGCCGCGATCATGGAATTCGACGCCGAGGAGTACACCCCGGACCGAGACTTCGAGGGAGTGATCGAGCTGGATCGGAACGAGACCCTCACCGTGGTACCTCACCGCCGCGAGGACGACGGCTACTTCATGATGCTGCTTTCCCCGCCGGGACAGGGGGACGGAAAGTGGCAGCGGGACCTGATGCCCGAGGGAAACCCCATGGATGTGCTGATCCTGGCAGACACGTCCGGCTCCATGGACACAGCGGCCCGCGAAGCCCAGATCAAGTTCATCGGCGGCCTGCTGTCCCTGCTGGGATCCAAGGACACGTTCCAGCTCCTCACCGTGGACCTCGAGGTAACGGCGTTCTCGGCCCAGCCGCAGGCGACAGGCCAGGCGGAGAAGGCCCTGGAGTTCCTCCAGGCGCGACCCTCCCTGGGATGGACCGACCTCGACCTGGGGGTCAAGGAGGCACTGAAGCGCGCGACGAAGAACACCGTCGTGATCTATGTCGGCGACGGCATTGGCACCACGGGTGATGCGGACCCGGTCGAGCTCGCGGGTCGGCTGAAACGCCTGGCTGGCGCAACCGGCAACGTGTTCCACGCGGTGTATCCCGGCTCCACCTATGAGCGGGGAGTGCTCGAGACCATCGCCAGCCTTGGCGGAGGGTCGGTACGGCCGGTGGGGGACGATCCCGCACAGACCGCGTACGGGCTTCTTGCGGAGTCCGCACAACCAGCGGTGAAGAACCTCGAGGTGGGTTTCGAGGGCATTCGCGTGGCGCGGGTCTATCCGGAGCAGCTGCCGAACCTGCCGTTGGGTGCCCAGCAGGTGATCCTGGGGCGCTTCCTGCCCACCGGGAAGGACCAGCAGGGTCAGGCTGTCGTGACTGGCACCCTCGCCGGCAAGCCGGTCCGCTACACCGCCAAGGTGACGATCCGGGCCAACGAGACCGGCAACTCGTTCACGCCCCGCCTGTGGGCCCGGCGGCACCTGGACCATCTCCTGGCCCAGGGACGCAGCGCTCAAGTGAAGGCGGACATCGTGGCCTTCTCCCAGGAGTTCGGCATCATGACTCCGTACACCTCGTTCCTGGTGTTGGAGAGCGACGAGGATCGCAAGCGCTACGGCGTCGAGCGTCGGGTGAGCATGCGGGACGGCGAGCGCTTCTTTGCCGAAGGCAGGGATGCTGCCAGCACCCAGATCCTCCGCCAGCAGATGAAGCTGGCCCGTACCTGGCGCTTGAACCTGCGCCACCAGATGCTTCTCGAGATCGGCAGGCTGGGACGCGACCTGCACGGTTGGAGCGTGGCAGTCGGTGCCCCGGTGACCCGGACCGCCACGGAGGGGAACCTCGGATTCGGTACCAGTCTGCGCGGACGCGGGGGCGGTAGGTATCGCGGTGATGCGGGGCCGGAGGGCGCAGTGTGGGATGAGTTCGCCAAGGATGCCCGGGCGCCCGCGGCTGAGCGTGAGGACCTGGACAAGGCGGAGGAGGCTCGTCTTGGGGAAGAACAAGCGGAGCTGGTCGAGGAAGAGATGGATCTCGAGGAGGACGACCGGGCCGTTCCGGCGGAACGGGCCGCCAACCTCGTGCCCCACAAGCGCCGTGCAAGGCGGCCGGCCGGGCTGGCAGACCTCGACATCGAGGTCGGCCATGGGTGGGCGAACGGCAAGCTGCTGCGGGAGATCGAGACCTACCCGGCTCTGACCTTCGGGTCCCTGGGCTTTCCGGATCTGGGCCGCCCGGGGAAGGAACCGACGAAGCTCGATGATCCGAAGTGGCCTGCGGAGGTGCTGGCGATCCTGCGCAGCCTGGACCGGCGAGGGGTCCTGAAAGAGCTGGATGGTGGCCTGGAGATCCACCGGACCCAGGAGAGCCTGCATCCGGTCCAGGGGCGGGTCACCCAATGGTCGACGGCGCGACTCTGGTTCGCCGCCGACGGCTGGCTTCGCGAGGAAGATGGACGGGGTGCCCAGCCGACCCGGTCCTGGCTGCTCGCAGGCAAGCGCGGTGTGGCTGTGATGGGACTCAAGCTGGGGCGGGTGCGCGACGGGGTCGAGTGGGATCGGCGCTTCCCGATGGGGCTGTCGGACTACTCCACTTCGGATCTCGTCCGCGGCTGGCGAAACTACCGTGCGACGATCAAGAAGCTGGATGGTGACATGGTGCAAGTCACCCTCGATACCCCGCCGCCCCAGCGATCGCGGTTCCAGCTCGAGATCGACAGGCGCAGGAGGGTCGTGGTGAAGAGCACCTCCTTCGACAGCGACTACCGGGTGAGCCAGACGGCGGTGTTCTCCGACTTTGTCGAAGTGGCGGGTGCCTGGTGGGCCCGCAAGGTCGAGCAGCGCAACGACAGGAACCAGGTGTTCCAGCGCGAGGTGCTGACGGTCACGGCAACCGGGAAGGACGCAACGCTGGCGGCCATGACCAAGGCAGCAGCGGCACATGCCCAGGTGTTGTTCATCCCTGCGGTGGATCCCAAGCTGGGTGAATCCAATCAGGCAGTCCACGAGAACAAGGCTGGCTTCCCGGAGCACATGCGGATCGCGTTGCACTATGCCGCCACCCAGCAGTGGGAGAAGGTGTGGAGCAACGTGGAACGGGCTGAGGCAGCAGCGGAGGGCAAGTTCGGTGTTCCCTTCCTGACCGCCTACCTGCGAACCCAGAGCCGACGCAGTGCAGAGTTCAACTCGGGCCTTTCGGTCTTGGTGAGCACGATCAAGGCGGCGGATGCCGACTCCAGGGATTACCTTGCAACCTACGTCCGCCAGCTGGGTGGCAGCGTGCTTGGCAGCAACGAGCAGCTGGCACTTCTGGACAGTCTCGAGAGCATCTACGGAGTGGGCGGTCGTGATGCCGAGTGGCGGGACCTGGAGTTCCGAACCAGCAAGGCCCAGCTGCTTTGGAATCTCGGCAACAAGGAGGAGGCCCTGGCGCTCTGGAGGGATACGGCAGCCAGGCATCCCGGCCACATGCGCGCCGCGGGGGACTACCTCAGGGCCCTGGTGAACACCAATGACCTGGACGGTGCGGTGCGCTGGGCTGACGAGATCCTGCGTCCGAAGGACAGGTGGACCGAGACCGAGATCGACACTGTCTTCGACCAGTGGACCGAAGGCCTCTGGCGCCTGCGTCGGTTGCCACAGCTTCTGCGGATCTCGAAGCGCTGGCATGACCGGCGCCCGAGGAACCAGCAGGCCTACCAGCGCTACGTGTCGACGCTGTTCTTCAACAACCAGGAGAAGGCCGCGGACGATTGGATCCAGACACACCTGGACGACGAGCGCACCAAGATCTCGCGTGCCTATCAGCAGGAGCTGGGTGCTGCCATCCAGCTGGCACTCGGCAACGGCTGGAACTTCAACACCAACGGCATCGACAAGAAGTGGCTGCCGCGGCTTGCGAAGTTGGCGAGGCGCCTGGCCAGGACCGAGGGGGGCACGCTCCACGTGGTCCAGCAGATTGTCGGAAACTGGCGCTTCGGTCAGACCGACGAGTATCGCGAGCTCAGGAAGTGGTTCCTCGAAGACTTGATGAAGGACGGCGTCATAGCAGAGATGTCGCTGGAGCGCCTGGGCTGCTACCTGCGGTGGATCTCCTGGCACAAAGACCACGTCACGAGCGCCGAGTGGGGAAAGGTGACCGGTTCCATCCGTGCCCGCTTCGATGCTGCCAGGGACAAGGACGAGCAACACAAGCTGGCGGAGCATGTCTTGATGCTTCTGGACATGCGCCAGCAGAAGAAGGAAGCGCTGGCGTTCTTGCGTCA
>QJVU01000266.1 GCA_003235605.1 Planctomycetota bacterium
CGCCACGGCTGGCAGGTCGGCAGGGCTGCGGCCCGCACAGCCTACGGCATGCTCTGGAGAGAGGACGGCTCGCCTCTCACGGCAGCCCAACGCAACGACCCAGCCTGCGTGCACTGGGGCGGTGGTGGCCTCGCCATGTGGGGCGTGGCCGCCGCCGAGATCGCCCGCCAAGCCGCCAACCGGCGGGGTGACAGCCAGCTCGAAGCAGCGGCAACGACGCTCCTGCAGGTGTTGCGTCGCAGCCGTCGCCCGCCCAAGGATGGCTGGTTCGACGACTTCGCCGATTGGGACGCCTATCGGTAGCAGTCACTAGTCACTCTTCCCCGCGGGAAATCTCCCGTACGGGGCAATCTGCCAGACAAACCTCCCCGTACGGAAGATCTCCCGCGGGGTAACGAGACCATCAGGCATCAAGACCGTTATTCGCTTCGCTCTACGAGTTGGGCCAGTCGGCGAGCCTTTGCATCCACGTCCCCAAATCGGGTGTCCCAGCTGGTCTTGAGGAGGTGCTCCACGGTCTTCTTGGCGGCATCGAGATGGCCAGCCTTGACCTGGGCATGGCCCAGGGAGAGCCACCCATCAGGTTCCTTGCTACGGATACGCACGACCTGCTGCCATTGGACCACTGCGTCCGGGTAGCGACGCTGGCGTTCGCGGAGCTGGCCGAGCAACCGGTGGCTCTCGGCCTCGTTCGGCTTGACCTCCACCATGGTGGTGTAGGCGCGTTCTGCGTCACTCACGTGGCCAGCGCGCTCCAGGCGCCGACCCAACTCGGTGTAGAGAGCGAGGTCCATGGGCGACAGGCAGATGGAGGCACGCAGAGCCTGGATGGCCCCGGCAAGGTCCCCCTTGCGATCATGAGATTCCACAAGGCTGGCATGGACGTCGGAATCGTTGGGTTGAAGCTCTCGAGCAATCTCCAGTTGCCGGATGGCCTCGGACCACCGACGGCTGTCCATGTAGACAAGCCCGAGCATCTTGCGGATCACCGGAGCATCGAGGCCCGTCCTACCGACCTTCTGATCCCAACGAGTGACGTAGTCATCCATGCCGTCCCCCATCTTGCGGAACACCCGCTTCAGCTCTGCCAGGGCCGCGCGGCGGTTCTTCTGGTCATTCCCCCATGCCACCACTGCGGCCGAAGCCGCGTCCACGGCCTCGTCCATCCGACCCAGAGCGACAAGGCAGCGCGCCCACTGGGTGTAGTAGCCGGACAAGGTTTGCTTGTGGTTCCAGGGGCGGTAGCGGCTGCGCTCGTAGGCGCGAATGGCCTCCTCGTAGAGGCTCGCACCCTTGTCGTAGTAATGCCCTTCCTTGGCGACGTTCGCCAGGCTGACGATCACGTTCACATGCCAGATCTTCTTGTTCCTGAACTGTTTCTCGGTGGCAGCGAGCAGCCCCTTGGCTTCATTGGCCTTGCTGGTCTCGAACAACGCGCGGATCTTGCGCAAGCGATAGTCCAGGTTGTCCGGGTACTTGTCGACAAGCCTCGTCAGGTGCCCGATGGACTCCTCCCACCGCCGCACCTCCTGGAGCCAGACGACCAGTTGGTAGCGGCCGCTGTCCGGCAGCCGGCCGCGCCCGTCGAGAGCAGTCAATGCCTCGATGGCTTCGTCGGGCTGCCCGAGCCCGGCCCGCAGATACCCCGCCGCGAACATGACCCGTGAAGGGGAGTCCTGATTCTTGCGGATGGTGTCGAGGGCAACACCCATGAACTGGTCTGACATCGCGCCCCAGAAGTGGCGGTTGTTGCGGTAGAACATCGACGTGTTCCGCCAGTTCATCCGAGCAAGATCACGCCCCAGCTCGTCCAGAGCCACCTTCCGGAGCCGCGGGGCCAGGTCGCCAAGGCTGCGTGCCTTGTAACGGTAGGCGGCGAAGTCCCACGCATAGACGCTCCATCCATCTCGTTGGACGCGCCGCAGCCAGTGCGGCTGGCGCTCGACATGGTCCAGGAGGGCACCCAATGCCACCCGGCTGTTGCGCACCGTCGCCAGGGCACTGGCCACGGTGCGGACCTTGTAGGCCTGGTCCAGGGCGAAGCGCGTTGCCAGCTCGGGCAGCGACTCCCGGGTCCACCTCTCCAAGTCCTCACCCGAGCGCCTGATGCCGACCTTGTGGCCAGCGCGGTGCAGCCCACACAGGTGATTCAGCGTGACGTTCATCTGATCGAAGCTGCACTTCCACATCTGGTCACGCATCTCTTTCCGTGCAGCCAGGTAGAGCTCCTCGCCCTTCCCGATGGAAAGGCTGCCGCCCTTCTCGAGACAGTTGGTGTAGAGCTGATAGATGCGCTGCAGGTACCAATCCTTCTGGGACTGCAGGACCTGGTCTGCGCGCTGCTTTCGCAAGAAAGTCTCCCCGGCGGCATGGTGCCCGCTGTTCTCCATGTAGCCGACCATGGTGTTGACGGTTGCATTGGCAGACGAACGCAGCACGCCGCCGTTCGCACGCTTGTACTCAACGAGCGCAGTCTCCAGCGTGCTCACTGCCTCACGGTGTCGGTCGTAGCGCCAGTAGGTTCGCGCCAGGTGAAAGGCAATCGTCAGCCCATTGGCTGGTGTGCCCTCCGCGGTCCTGTAGAGCTGCTCCAGCTGACGGAGCTGCTCCCTGGAGAATTCCGGACGGCTGATCTTGCCGAGGGAGTAGAGGTAGCTCGCCATGTGAGCGCGCTCGCCAGGCAACCAGCTGCCCTGGAACGCTTCCCGCATGGCGGCAAGCCCCTTGCGGACGTGTCCGCCTGGGGCATTCAGGACCCTCGCA
>QJVU01000563.1 GCA_003235605.1 Planctomycetota bacterium
GGAACCGGACCTTATGCGTCCGCTTCCTCGCCCACGGGTGCATCGTCGGCATCGACCACGCCACCACCCACGTCCACATAGCCGCGGCGGTTGGATTCCATGATCTTCGCCCGGCGATGCTCGTGGGCCGCGAAGCCCGTGCCGGCCGGGATCAGGCGCCCGACGATCACGTTCTCCTTCAGGCCGCGCAGGTCGTCCTTCAGGCCCCGCACCGCGGCTTCGGTCAGCACGCGGGTGGTTTCCTGGAAGGATGCCGCCGAGATGAACGACTCGGTGGCCAGCGACGCCTTGGTGATGCCCAGCAGCACGGGCTGCAGGGTCGCAGGTCCCTTGCCGTCGGACTTGGCCGCGTCGTTGATATCCAGCGCACGCGAGCGATCCAGCTGTTCGCCACGCAGGAGCTGGGTCTCGCCGGTGGCGAGCACCTCGGTCTTGCGCAGCATCTGGCGGATGATCACCTCGATGTGCTTGTCGTTGATCTTCACGCCCTGCAGGCGGTAGACCTCCTGGATCTCGCGCACCAGGTAGTTGGCCAGCGCCTCGACGCCCTGCAGGCGC
The DNA here is from genome assembly GCA_003235605.1 of Planctomycetota bacterium. The sequence continues at coordinate 559 of QJVU01000563.1, forward strand.
AGGATGTCGTGCGGGTTCGGCTCGCCGTCGGCGATGACTTCACCACGCGTCACCTGCTCGCCCTCGAAGACGTTGAGCTGGCGCCACTTCGGAATCAGCTCCTCGTACCGCTCCTCGCCTTCTCCGGTGATGACCAGGCGGCGCTTGCCCTTGGTCTCCTTGCCGAAGCTGACCGTGCCGGTCTTCTCCGCGAGGATGGCCTGGTCCTTGGGCTTGCGGGCCTCGAACAGGTCGGCCACACGCGGCAGACCGCCGGTGATGTCGCGGGTCTTGGAGGATTCCTGCGGAATGCGCGCGATCACGTCGCCCAGCGAGATCTTGGCCCCGTCGGCGAGGTTGATCAGTGCACCCGTGGGCAGTGAATACACGGCCGGGATCTCGGTGTTGGCAAAGGTCACTTCCTTGCCCTTTGCATTCACCAGCTTGATGGTCGGCTTCAGTTCCTTGCCGCCACGCTGCTTGGAATCCTGCACCACGATGGAGGACAGGCCCGTGACCTCATCGACCTGGCTCGTGACGGTGAGACCGTCCACGAAATCCTGGAACTTGAGGAAGCCGGCCACCTCGGAGATAACCGGATGGGTGTGCGGATCCCAGGTGGCCACGATCTGGCCTCCCTTCACCTTGTCGTGTTCCTTGGAGTTGATCACGGCGCCGTAGGGGATCTTGTAGCGCTCGCGCTCGCGGCCGAATGCATCCACCACTCCCAGCTCGCCCGAGCGCGATACCACCACCAGGTGGCCCTTCTCGTGCTGCACGGACTTGATGTTGTGGAAGCGCAGCGTGCCCTCGTTGCGGATCTCCACGCTCGACGCAGCAGCGGCTCGCGACGCCGCACCACCGATGTGGAAGGTACGCATGGTCAGCTGCGTGCCCGGCTCGCCGATCGACTGCGCGGCCATCACGCCGACGGCCTCGCCGATGTTGATCAGGCGGCCACGGGCCAGGTCGCGGCCATAGCAGCTGGCGCACACGCCATAGCGCGTGGCGCAGGTGATGGGCGAACGCACCAGCACCTCGTCCACGCTCTGCTGTTCCAGCGTACGGACCTTGTCTTCATCGATCAGCGTGCCGGCCGGGAACAGCACCTCTTCGGTGCCCGGCTTCACCACGTCGGCCGCAACCGTGCGGCCCAGCACACGCTCGCCCAGGCCTTCCACCACGTCGCCGCCTTCAACCAGCGGCGCCATAGGCAGGCCCTCGGCGGTGCCGCAGTCCACCTCGGTCACGACCAGGTCCTGGGCGACATCGACCAGGCGGCGGGTCAGGTAACCGGAGTTGGCGGTCTTCAGCGCGGTGTCGGCCAGACCCTTGCGGGCGCCGTGCGTCGAGATGAAGTACTGCTGCACGTTGAGGCCTTCACGGAAGTTGGTCGTGATCGGCGTCTCGATGATCGAACCGTCAGGCTTGGCCATCAGGCCGCGCATGCCGGCCAGCTGGCGGATCTGCGCAGCAGAACCGCGCGCGCCCGAGTCGGCCATCATGAAGATGGAGTTGAAGGACTTCTGGCGGTGCTTGTTGCCCTTCAGGTCCTCCACCTCGTCCGAACCCAGCTTTTCCATCATGGCCTTGGCGACCTGGTCATTGGCACGAGACCAGATGTCCACCACCTTGTTGTAGCGCTCACCGTTGGTGACGAGACCCGAGGCGTACTGGTCCTGGATTTCCTTCACCTCGGCCGTCGCGCTGTCGACGATCTTCACCTTCTGGTCCGGGATCACGATGTCGTCGATGCCGAAGGACATGCCCGAACGCGTGGCGTACTGGAAGCCCGTGTACATCAGCTGGTCGGCGAAGACCACGGTCTCCTTCAGGCCCAGCTGGCGATAGCAGGTGTTGATCAGCCCCGAGATCGCCTTCTTGGTCATGTCCTGGTTGACCACGTCGAAGGACAGGCCACGCGGCAGGATCTCGGACAGCAGTGCGCGACCCACGGTGGTATCCACGGTGCGGTACTTCTTCTTGCCCACCTTGCCGTCCACCAGCTCGTACTCGGCCACACGCACCTTCACGCTGGCCTGCAGGTCGACCTGCCGGCTCTCGTAGGCGCGATGCACTTCGTGCACGTCGCTGAAGAACATGCCTTCGCCCTTGTTGCCGTAGCGCTGGCGGGTCAGGTAGTACAGACCCAGCACCACGTCCTGCGACGGCACGATGATCGGATCACCGTTGGCGGGCGAGAGGATGTTGTTCGAGGACATC
>QJVU01000324.1 GCA_003235605.1 Planctomycetota bacterium
CTTGTCTGCCTTCGCCTCGAACTCCCGTTCCGTGAGATCGAGAAAGCGCACACGGAATCGCCTGCCCTTGGCACCGAGGAGGAATCCGTAGCCGTATGTGTTCTCAGGATCCCGGTCGCCGTACTGGACCCACTCCCCGGTGGCCACCTTGATGAACGGTAGCTTGCTCGTATCCAGGGAATCGAGACGGTCGAGCACGGCGAAAACCTCCTGCTGCGCTCCCGTCAGCTTGAGCGTCTTGTCCTGGCTCGGTTGCTGCGGCGCCGACGGTGAAGCCGCCAGGAGGACAGCTGCGATCGTCGTGGCACTCATTCCGGCAGTCATCGTTTGAAGCAGAGTCGCCGTGAACAACGGGAACGGCTGCTACCGAGTTCATCATTGTAGCTCGGCCCATCTCCCGTCGAAGGCATTGCCGTAGACAGCAGGATCCAGGTGCACTGCACAGAACTCGGCGAGCTGGGGAATCCCCCGTTCAAAGCGCATGACCCGGAAAACCCGGCCGCCGTCGTCTGCGATCACGAACCAGCCACAGCCCGGGGAGAAGCGCACCCGCCGCACGCTGGTCCAAGGCATGAAGCAACGGCCGCGCCATGCCTTGTAGTCATGCAGCCCTCGAGCATCGAGGGTCGTGCAGCTCTTCGCCTCCAAGATGGAAAGCAGACCAAGCAGGACGAAGAAGAGCGCGCCAACGGAGATCGCCCAGCCGCTCGGCGGCTCCGCGGCGAGGACGTAGACCGGGACGCACAGCACTGCCAAGGCAAGAAAGAACAGGCCAGCACACCATGCCAGGATCCTCATGGCTGGACCGTAGTCCAGCGTGACCGTCCCCTTGCTGGCATCGCTGTCCGGTGGCTCGCTTGCCGAGTACCGGAGCTCCGAGCGAATCACGCCCGCGACGATCCCAACCAGGATCGTCGCAACGGTCCAGGCCGCAATCCGGATCAGCAGGTCCACCGGCTGAGTGTCGGGGCACGCGTCTCTGCTTCTGTCTGCGCAGGTGCCCGCAGCGCGGTGGCGAGAACGGGCAGCAGGCGACGGCTCATGAGCAGCAACGTCATGCTACCCTCAACTCGGCAAGAAAGGCGACACGCTCCCGCAGGGGCTTGACCCTCTTTCGGGAAGTGCTAGTTTTTTCGCACTCTGCGAGTTTTCTCGCATTCCCTCAGCGTTGGAGGCAACCGATGACAGCGTCCTACCCCAAGGACCTGAGCCGCCGCGAGCGGCAGGTGCTCGACCTCGTCTACCGATTGGGAGATGCCACGGCTGGCCAGGTGATGGCGAAGATGACGGATCCACCCAGCTACTCCTCGGTGCGCTCGGTGCTTCGGCAACTCGAGAACAAGGGTCACCTACGGCACAAGATGGATGGCGCCAAGCACGTCTACTTCCCCAGGGTGCAGCGCGCTCGGGCCAGCCGTGACGTGCTCCAACACGTCCTGGAGACCTTCTTCGACGGCTCGCCGGAGCAGGTCGTCACCACGTTACTGGATGTCTCCAGATCGAAGCTCTCCCCTGAAGAGCTGGCCAGGATCGACAAGCTGATCAAGCAGGCCAGGAAGGAGGGCAGGTGATGGACGTCCTCGGTTTCCTGATCGACCTGACCGTACGGGCGACTTCCCTGGTCGTCATCGTCTGGCTCGCCGTCCTGGCACTCCGCCGCGCGTCGGCCGCCGTGCGCCACGCCATCTGGGTGTTGGGGATGGGTGGCTTGTTGCTGTTGCCGCTGGTGGCCGGCCTGATGCCCCGGTGGAGCGTTCCGGTGCTACCCGGCTGGGGTGGCGAGGTGTCGAAGCCGATCCCCGGTCGTGTCGTCGACGCCTTGATGGGTCCTCCGTCGACGGGGGTCGCGGCAAGCAGGCGACCCGTCCCAAAGGCTCCGGACACGACGCCACGACAGATCGGCCTGTCATCCGCAGACAGGGCTGTTGCACCTGCCAACGTCCTGCCCGGGGATTCACCGAGTACGCCGTCCGAGGAAGCACCTTCCAGCCTGGCGACGGTGCCGATGTGGCCACATCTGCTCGTCGGCCTCTGGCTCGCCGGCGCGGTGGCGGGTGGCTTCCGCCTGCTGCGCGGTCTGTTCGGAGTCCGGCGCCTGAGACACGCTTGTCTCGTGGACCACGGATCGCCGCTATGGCGGGCGGTCACCGAGGTGGCAGAAGCCTTGGGTTGCCCTCGCCCCGTGCAGTTGCGCGTGTCGACGACCCTGGCCGGTCCGCTGACGTGGGGCCTGATCCACCCCGAGGTGGTGCTCCCCGCCACTGCGCGTCAGTGGCCAGCTGCCAGGCTGCGGAGCATCCTGGTCCATGAGCTCGCCCATGTCCGGCGCATGGACTGGGCGACTCACGTCCTGGCGCGGTTGGCGGTCGCGGTCTACTGGTTCCATCCCCTGGTGTGGCTCGCACACCGCAAGCAACACCTCGAGCAGGAGCGAGCCTGTGACGATGTCGTGCTGGCGAACGGTTGCCGGGCATCGGACTACGCTGCCTCCCTGATGGAGATCTCTCAGTCCCTCGAGGGGAGCAGTGTCCCGTACCCTGCTGCCGGCGTCGCAACACGGTGCTCGGAGTTGATGGCCAGGATGACCTACCTCCTGGATGGCAGGCAATGCCGCGGTCGGATGTCGAGGTGGGCGCGCGTGGCAACATCGGTGCTGGGACTCGGAGGAATCGGCTTGCTCGGCTCGGTTGTTCCTTGGCCGGCGCCCGGCTCCAACCTGGTTGACGGGGAAGGGTCCGCCATCGAACAACCACAGGT
>QJVU01000007.1 GCA_003235605.1 Planctomycetota bacterium
CATGTACCACCCTCGAACCCAAGCGCATCCGCCAGCTGCTGAACGAGAAGGGCTTTGGCACCCGGGCCCAGGGGGTGGCCACGGTGGAGAACTACGTGGCCGGCGGGGATGGCGTCGTGTTCGTCGTGGACCCGACGGTCCTGGTGAGCCCCGGTGCCGAGCAGCTGGCCGTGCTCACCCAGGTCCAGCAGGTAGGGATCGACGGCACCATCTTCATTCCCTACGTCGGACCTGTGCTGGTGCTGGGCCTCACCGAGGCGGAGCTCAAGGCCATGGTGAAGGAGCGGCTGCAGGCCTTCTTCAACTTCGAGGTGAACCTCACGCCGCGCATCGTCAACCTGGGCAAGGCGATCTACGCCTTTGGCGAGGTGATCTTGAAGGGCCGCATTCCGTTCACCAAGCCGGACGTGACCATCATGGAAGCCGTGTCCACCATCCTGCCGACACCCGCCGCCAACCTGGGACGGGTGCGGCTGGTGCGGCCGGACGCCGAGAACCCCCTGGTGGTGGAGATCAACTTCCGGGAGATGATCATGACCGGGAACACCACGTACAACATCCTGCTGCAGGAGAACGACATCATCTACATTCCGCCGACCTGGCTCGGCGCCATCGGTCGCTTCATCGAGAAGCTGCTGTCCCCCCTGGGCTCGGTGGTGCAGGCGGCCTTCGGCTTCGCCACCATCCGGTACTCCTACGATGTCCTGACCGGCGAGGAAGACGTCTACTACTTCCGGTTCTGAGGACCTCGACAACCTTCCGATGACGTCGCTCCAGCAGCTCGAGCTCCCGACGATCTCCTTCGCCCGCTACCTGGACCTCCTGAAGCGGAGGACGTTCCAGGTGCTGTCGCTCAGCCTGCTCGGCCTCGTGGTGGGGGGCGTGGTGGCGCTGTTGATACCGCGCTACTACGTGGCGCGGACCGTGGTGCAGTTCAACCGACCGATCCTGGACCCCAAGCTCGGGACCCCGGAAGACCCCATGGCCCAGGTGATCGAGGGTGCACGGGTGACCGTGCCAGCGATGGTGGAGAGGGCGCTCGTGGCGCTGGCCTGGCCGGAGTTGTTCAGCGGCGGTCCCGGCGACCGGTGGGAGTTCACCGAGACCGTGCGCCGCAATGTGAGCGTCTTCGACATGGGGCCCCACAACCCCCGCCGCACGATCGCCACGATGCAGATCAGCTACGCCGACACCGACGGCTTCCGTGCCAAGGAGATGGCCAACAAGCTGCGGGAGCTCTGGCTGCAGGAGTTCTTCGAGAATCTCTCGAAGGATGCCCACGGCGACCTGCACTCGATCCACAAGGCGATCGGCGAGACCGAGCAGGACCTGGCCATCCTGGCGACCGAGATCGAGAGCTACGAGCGGCAGCACCAGCTGAACCCCGACGACTGGCGGGAGACACGCACGGGCCAACTGGGCTGGTTCACAGAGGCACGGGCCAGGACCGCCGAGCGTCTGTTCGCGGCTGAAGGCGACCTGAGCAGGCTGCGGGCGGAGATCGGCTACAACAAATCGATGATGGAGGTCATCGAACCGACCCGGGCACTCACCGGGGCGGAACGGTTCGAGGACCCGACCCTCCGGGCGAAGTGGGTCCAGCTGCAGCAGGAGCTGTTGAAGATCACGGCGCTGCTGAGTTATGTGAAACCCGCCCACTCCAGCTACTCCGTCGGCGAGGCGCGGCTGCGGGCGATTCGCGACGAGCTGGCCCTTCTGGAGCAGCGCGTCGGCGACGCTCGCTTGGAGAAGCCGAACCCCGACTACGTTGCGCTGGTGACCAAGGTGCGCCAGCTCGAGGCTTCGCTCAAGGCCGCCACCGAGGCGCGGACCAGGCTGGCGGCCGAGTTGGAGGAGCAGGACAAACGGTTGGGCCAGCTGCCAGCGGTGTTCGCCAAGTATCGCCAGATGTTGGACAAGCGCACCCGCATCGAGGGGGATCTCGTCGCGCTGCAGACAGAACGCCGCAAGAAGGAGGCGATCATCCGCCGCATCATCAACGAGCGGCCATGCGAGGTGCTGATGGAGGCCTACCAACCGCCAGCGCCGACGGTCCCGAACAGAACGCTGGTGACGCTGGCGGGGTGCCTGATCGGGCTCGGCGTGGCCATTGCCCTGGTCCTGCTGCTGGACCTGCTGCGGGCTACGTACAAGACGGTCGCGGACGTGGAGATCGGCCTCGCTCTGCCGGTGCTCGGCAGCCTCAGCCACATGGAGACCGATGTCGAACGCCGCCGGCTGCATGCTCGCCGTGTCCGGCTGACCATCGTCTCGGCGGTGCTGCTGACGCTGCTCGTGTGCGTGGTCACGATCTACTATGTCCGCCCCACCAGCCTCCCCGAGGTCGTGCAAAAGGCGCTGTCCTTGCTGCTGGGGCCTGCCAGGTAGGGGAGCCGGATGCCGCTTCGCGACCTCCTGGTCTTGGCTGCCGTGGTCTTGTGCCTGCCCACGGCGTTCCGCCGTCCATACTTCGGCCTGCTGTTGTTCTCGTGGTTGGCCTACATGCGCCCCCAGGACCTCTGCTGGGGCTTTGCGCGCGGGATGCGGTTCAGCTTCATCGTCGCCGCGGCGATGATCCTGGGCTGGTACGTCAACGAGTCCGGTCGGCGCCCTTTCTTCAAACCGGAGATACGCACCAGGCTGATGCTGTGGCTGGCGGTGTTCATCACCCTGAGCTTGGCGTTTGCGCACCGCTTCAGCTACTACACCTTCCCCTACTACACGGAGCTGTTGAAGATCATCGCGATCGCCATCTT
>QJVU01000638.1 GCA_003235605.1 Planctomycetota bacterium
GGAGGGAGATGACGCCCGCCAGGTTGAGGGAGAGCTGCAGCCGCACCAGATCGTGCTGGTGGGGAGGAAAGAACGTGATGATCCTCTCCACCGTCTGCACGGCGTTCACCGTGTGCAGGGTGGAGAACACCAAGTGACCCGTCTCGGCGGCCGCAATCGCCGCTTCCACGGTCTCCTTGTCACGCATCTCGCCGATGAGGATCACGTCGGGTGTCTGGCGCACTGCCGAGCGCAGAGCCTCCGTGAAAGCCGGTGCATCGGTGCCGATCTCGCGCTGGTTCACCACTGACCGCCGGTCCTCGAAGAGGAACTCGATGGGGTCTTCGATGGTGATGATGTGCTTCTGCATGTTGCGGTTGACGTACTCCAACATCGCCGCAAGCGTCGTGGACTTCCCGGAGCCGGCAACACCCGTGGCCAGGATCAGGCCACGCTTCTTGGAGGCCAATCGCTTCAGCGGATCGACGGGCAGGCCGAGGTCCTTGAACGAGGGAACGTCGCTCTTCACGAGGCGGAACACCATGCCGACATCGCCGCACTGGTGGAAGGCATTGCAGCGGAAGCGCCCCACGTCCTGCACGCTCAACGCGCGGTCGGTCGCGCCAAGTCGCCGGTATTCCTCCAACCCGCGGCGGTCCAGGACCTGCTCCAGGTAGGAGACCATCAGATCGTGGGTGAGGGGGGTGTCACCAATGAAACGAATGAGCCCGGACACGCGCATGGCCGGGCACCCACCGGCTTTCAGGATGAGGTCGGAGGCGTGCTCCTTGACCATCAGCTTGAGCAGCTCTTTGAGGCTTGGTTGCTTCACTTGAGTCCTTTTCCGTTGTCACAGAACTATCGGCCGTTTTGGCAGCGGAGATGGACCCTGCGAGGACCGCGACCGCCTGGCCGGCCAGGTCAGCGTCGTTCTGGCCTTGCGAAGGGCACCAGGGCCTCCAACAGATCCGCCAGGCCGCTGCGGGTGGCCGCGGAAACTGCCAGCACAGGTGGCGCCGGGCGCTGCCGGGAGAGGCGTTCCACGAGTTGCCGTGCCCGGGCGCGGCTGGTGTCGTCCTCGACCTTGGTGGCCAGCACGAGCCTGGGCCGCTCCCCCAGGTCCTCGGAGTAGTCCGCGAGCTCCTGGCAGACGATCTCGTAGGCTGCCATCGGCTCCTGCTCCGCCGATGCGGAGCAATCGACCAACTGCAGCAGCACGCGGGTGCGCTCGACGTGCTTGAGGAATTGATCCCCCAGCCCCCTGCCAGCGTGAGCACCCTCGATGAGGCCGGGGATGTCCGCCATCACGCAGGTGTTCTGATCAGGGAGCACGACAATGCCGAGGCAGGGCTCCAAGGTCGTGAACGGGTAGTCGGCGATCTTGGGCCTCGCGGCAGAAAGCGTCGCCAGCAGCGTGGACTTGCCCGCGTTCGGCAAGCCTACCAAGCCGACGTCGGCGATCAGCTTCAGGCTGAGACGCACCCGACGCTCCTCGCCTGGCTGCCCAGGCTCCCACTGCCGGGGTGTACGGTTGGTGGCCGCCGCGAACCGGGTGTTGCCTCGGCCGCCGCGCCCACCGCGGGCCACCACGAACGGTCGGTCCGCCACATCGAGGTCCTTGAGTGTGTGTCCGCGCTCCGCATCCAACACGACGGTGCCGACCGGCACTCTCAGGACCAGATCCTTGCCGCTCTTGCCAGTGCGTTCGGAGGCCCCCCCCGGCTGACCCTTGCCCGCGGCGTGGACCCTGGTCCCCGCCAGACGGTAGAGCGTGTTCTCGTGGTGGGTGGGGAGCAGCACCACCGAGCCCCCGTCACCACCGTCGCCCCCGTCGGGCCCGCCCCGGGGCACGTACTTCTCGCGCCGGAAGGAGCAACAGCCATCACCCCCGCGGCCGCCCCGCACGGTGCATTCGAGCTCATCGAGGAACTGCACGGTTGGCAACGCCGCCGATCGTGGCGGACAAAGAAGAGTCAGGCCGCAGGGTCAGTCGGCCAGCGGGTCCACGTGGACCCGACGGTTCTTGGTGAACCGCACCGTTCCAGGAGCCAAGGCGAACAGCGAATCGTCGTTGGCGCGCTTGACGTTCCTGCCAGGCAGGAAGCGGGTGCCACATTGCCGCACCAGGATCGTGCCGGCGGACACTTCCTCGCCCCCGAAACGCTTCACCCCGCGGTACTGCGGATTGCTGTCGCGGCCGTTCTTGGATGAACCCTGTCCCTTCTTGTGTGCCATCGCTTTCGGTCCCTAGGCCCCGGCCACGCCTTCGATATCGTCGATGCGGATCTCGGTGTAGCGCGCCCGGAAGCCGGTCCGACGTCGTGAGTTCTTCCGGCGACGCAGCTTCTGCACCACCAACTTGGGACCCTTGACCGTGCCCAGAACGGTGGCGTTGACCTTCGCGCCGTCCACATAGGGAGTTCCCACCCGGGCCGCCTCACCTGTGATCAGGCAGACCTTGTCGAAGGTGACTTTCTGGCCGGGGGCGAGGGTGCCGGTCTCGTCCCGCATCAACGGCAGGCAGAGCCGGTCCCCGGCGGCGGCACGGAACTGCTGGTTGCGGTCTTCGAAGACGGCGTACATGGCGCTGTGTGCTCGGTGCCTGCTTTCGGCAGGCGGAAAAGGCGCAGCATGCTAGCCGCAGACGGCCCAGTTTCAAGCGCCACTACCGTCAGACGCTGACCCCCAGGCCGGGCGGCACCGCGACCCGGGCCTCCTGACCATCCGCCGTCAGGAACCTGAAGTGCACCACGTCCACCGGGTAGCTGGGCTCTCCGCGGACCACGACGCCCTTGCCTACTGCCTCCTCCAGGTCCAGGATCGCACGCCGTTTCCGATTGACGAGGTAGTCGTTTACCGGCGGCGCCACGTAGGCCTGGATGATGGAGAAGCCCTTCAGCTGAAGCAGGGCCCGGACGTCCCTCAGAACCGCGAGGGCCTTGCTGCCAACGGTCCGGGTCATGCCGGCGCCGTTGCAGTGGATGCAGGTACTGAACACGGTTCGCCGGAGCCCGGGGCCCACGCGCTGCCGGGTCAGCTCCAGCATGCCGAAGGGCGAGATCTTGCCGACCTTGATGCGGGCCCGCTCCCCCTTCATGGACTCGATCAGCCTGCGCTCCACCGTGCGTTTGTGCTTCTCCTGGGTCATGTCGATGAAGTCGATGATGATCACCCCGCCGAGGTCCCGCAGGCGGAGTTGGCGGGTGATCTCCGGCACCGCCTCCATGTTGGTACGGTAAGCCGTCTCCTCGAGGTTGGTGCCCGGCTTGAAGCGACCAGAGTTGACGTCGATGGCAACCAGGGCCTCGGTCTGCTCGATCACCAGGGTGATGCCGTTCTCCATCTCGACCTTGGGCTGGTAGAGCTTCTGCACCTCCTTCTCGATGCCGAAGGAATGGAAGATCGGGGTCGTCGACTCGTGACGACGGAGGCGCTCCGCCATGCGGGGCATGAGTTTCTCGGTGAAGTCCTTGATGCGCAGATAGACTTCCCTCGAGTCTGCAACGACCTCGTCGATGTCGGGTGCAAACAGGTCTCGCATCGCCTTCAGGACCAGATCGGATTCCTGATACAGGAGTGCCGGGGCTCGCGTCATGTTCACCCGTTGGGCGACGAGCTCCCAGATCTTGTGCAAGTAGTCGCGGTCCCGTCGCAGGTCCTCTTTGCTCTTGTCCACGCCTGCCGTGCGGACGATGAATCCGAGGCCACCGTGTCCGGTCTCGTCCAGTTCGCGCACGATCCGCTTCAGGCGGCGACGCTCCTTGTCTCCTTCGATCTTGCGGGACACGCCGCACTTGGGCAGGCTCGGCATCAACACCAACGAGCGCCCCGGCAGGGACACGTACGTGGTCAGCGTGGGACCCTTGGCGCCGATGCCCTCCTTGGTGACCTGTACCACGACATCCTGGCCCTTCTTGAGGAGTTTCTCGATCGGCACCCGCGGCATCCGGGCTGAGCGGTCGCGGCGCGGGCGCCGCCCCTGTCTGCGTGGGTGGGGCTTCGCCACGACCTTCAAGGCGGTCTCCGTGGCCCCCTGTGCTTGCGCCTCCGCTTCCGCTCCCAACCCTGCATCAACGACCAGCGCACCAGCAGCGCCGGGTGAGGCGGCCGTAGCCTCGGGGTCCGTCTTGTCGGCTCCCAGGGCAGCTCCGTCGTCGCCAGCGGTGTGCGGGGTCTGTCCGTTCCCGCCGTCCACGACTTCCACGACCCCAGGCTCCTCGCCGACCTCGGAGCCCCCGGCATTGTCATCGCCGGATTCCTGGTCGTCAGCTTCCTCGTCGACAACGTCCTCGTCGACAACGTCCTCGTCGACTGCTTCCTCGTCGCCGGCTTCTCCTTGGTCGGCATCCTCGAGCGCCGCTCGGACCGACTCCGGACCATCCTCCTCCGTGGCCCGGGCGCGTCCCTCCACCAAGTCCAACAGCGTGAAGTCCTCTTCGCCGTACGCGGGCAGCACGTCGGAAACGTGCAGGAAGCCATTGCTGCGGCCTCCAAAGTTCACGAAAGCCGCGCCGATGCTCGGCTCGATGTTGACGACCTTGCCTTTGTAGATGTTTCCGAGGTATCCCTCGCGGTTCGCTAGCTCAACATGGAGCTCCTGCAGAACTCCGTCCTCCACCACTGCGATCCGGCTCTCCTCCGGATCCAGGGCGTTGATAAGCATTCTTTTCAACAGTCATGTCCTCTTCTGAAAGAGCACCGGCAAAGCCGGTGACCTCCCAGGAGGGCGCGCCGTTCCCCAGATAACGCACTCCCGAAAGCGGGATCTTCGCCGCCGTCCCCGTTGGCGTGAGCCAGCGGAGCGAGCCGGGCGAGGTCAGGGAACGGGTATTGCGCCAGTACTCCTGGCAGGCGCCTGATGGCTCAGGCACTGGAACCCGATGAAGGTGCTGCCGCCACCGCCTCGGTAGAGCATCGGGACCCGGGCCTTTGGGGCCGCGGGCCCGGCGCATGCAAGGGGTTGATGGCAGCATGAAACTCCTTTTGCTGCAGCAACGGGCCGCCCAGAGGGCTCGACACCCACCTCCCAGCCCGCGCCACAGACGCCGGCATCATAGGCAGTGTGGGCCCTGGCCTCAACCGCGTCTACTGGTTCTCCTGCTGACCGAAGATCGCGGCCCGCTCGCCGCGGAACAGGTCCTGGCGATGTCGCAGGACCTCTCTCACCCGGGCGTGGATCTCCTGGGGGCTGCGGATGACCTGCGGGGTGACGAACACGATCAGCGCGTTTTCGGACTCGGTGGTGCTCTGGTTGGTGAAGAAGTAGCCCAGGAGGGGGATGTCCCCGAGCAGCGGGACCTTGGTTACGGTCTCCGTGTTCTGGGTGGTCACCAGCCCGCCCAACACCGCAGTTTGCCCGGTCTCCAGCAGGACCTGGGTCGCGAGCGTTGCCGAAGAAACCCGCGGCAGCGCGATGCTACCCTCGTCGTCCCCGGAGCCAACCCGGAAGACGTCGAAGCCCGCCGGCGCCAACGCGGTCTGTCCGGTCCCGGACAGAGCGTTGGACTGCGGATAGATGTCCAACATGATCTTGTCGGTGCCAGGGACGATGTGGGGGATCACCAGCAGCTGGAAGCCCGTCTGCACCGGAGAGTTGGGAGCCTCCTCCACGACCAGCTGCAGACCACCGGCCTGGCCCTGCTCGGACCGGGCCTGGGCATAGCGGACGGTCTCCCCCACGAAGATCGTGGCCTCCTGATGGTCCACGGCGATCAGCTTGGGTGCCTGGGTGATCTCGGACTTGACCTCCTGCTTCAGCAGACGCAGGGCTGCCTGCACCTGCTGGAAGTTCAAGGCGCCGAAGATCACAGCCGGCATCTCGGTCTGGCCGGTCGGGTTCAGGGCCTCGTCGGCAAAGGGACCGACCGTCTGATCGTTGGCGATGAACCAATCGTCCCAGCCGCCTGCCCCCAGGTTGAAGGGCAGGCGCGTGGGGATCTGCCCCAGACCGATGGAGGCTGTCCAGCCGTTGTCGCCGATGTCGATGCCGTACTCCAGGATATCGGTGTTGGCGGTGGTCACGAACTTGACGTCGATGAAGACCTGGCCCGGCTCCACATCGATCTTGCTGATAATGGCCTCGATCTCGTCCAACACCGGCTTGGTGTCCTTGACGATGATGACGTTGCTGCGCTCGAAGTACTGGAGCTGCCCAACGTCCCTGGTGAGGGCCCGCCGCAGGGCATCGAGGAGCGCAAACTCCTTCTTCTGCTGCGTCGCGACGATCGGAGCCGTGTTTCTGACGTACTCGGAGTCGAACTTCGGGATGTAGGTCGATGCTGGCCGGACATAGCGCAGCTGGTAGCTCTTGGTGATGAGGTCTGCCTGCAAGTTGGCGCGGGACACCACGCGGAGGATGTTGCGGTCTTCCTCCACCACTGCATAGCCCAGCGTCTTGGCGGCGGCTTCGAGTGCGTCTCGCCAGGGGATGTTCTTGAGCCGCAGCGTGATCGTGCCCTCGACTTCGGGGGCCACGACGATGTTGGCACCGGAGATCTTGGCAATCGTGTCGATCACTTCCTGGATCGGAGCATTCTGGAAGGCGAAGAACACCCGCGGCGGCTTCTCGACCTTGAGCAGCGACTTGCCCACCGGAATCACGACACACCCGGCTTTTTCGGCGACCATCTTGAGAGCGACCTGCCACTCCACATCCTCGATGTCGATGGTCACGGTGTCGTCGATGCTCTCATCCATGATGATGTTCACACCGACCTTGCGCTTGATCTGCTGGACGACGTCCTTGAAGAGACGATCCTTCAGCTTCAAGGTGAGCAACGTCTGCTTGCTTCCAGGGGCCTTGCTCTGGACTTCCTGGCCCTGCTGGCTCACTTGGGCGGGGATGATGCCCGCGAAGACTCCGCAATAGAGGGCCGTCAAGCCCGAGAGAATTCTTGCCTGCATGATGTTCTCTTTTCCCGAGTGGCTGGGAGCCACAAAGCCATTGTGTCGCCGACGCGTGTGCAGGGCCGCGCCTGCACTTCGATACCTGTTATTTCGGTCCCTCGGGTCGAGCGGCTTGAAACAATCTCACGCTTCGCCGCGCCGTGGGCAGACCTGGTGACACCGCAACGCCGAAGCGTGGGGTCCTACCAGGTCTTGACCAGCGTGAATCCCTTGTAGACGAACTCGACCTCTTCGCGGCGCACAGCCTTCACGAACAACTGGTCGTTGACCCAGTCGCCCTCCTGGTAGGGCGTCTTGTTGAGGATGACCCCGGACTTGCCGTCCTGGTTGACTACGACGCCGCAGATCTCCAGAGGCATGGTCGCGAACTCCGTGGCGATTCTGGCCCGCAGCACGTAGCCTTCCACCTTGATGCGCAGCGGATAGCGTGGATCTCCGGCGGGCACCTCGAGCTTTGGCAACACGTTGTCGTAGCGGTTGATGGCGTGCTGCAGCCGACCATCGAGGAGATCCCTCTTGAGGTCTTCGATCAGGCGGTTGAAGTTCTCGACGCTCAGGAACCGCTCGTCCTCCTCGGCACCCGTCAGAACCAGCTTCTTCAGCTGCTGTAGGGGTGTCAGGACCTCCTTGTACCAACGCACCCTGAGGGCTTGGTTGGAGATCATGTTGTGCTTGTTCACGTCGTCGATGGTCTTGGCAAGGTCGACCAGCCCTTTGGTAACCTTCTTCTGCAACTCGTACTTCTGGAAGATGGTCAACGACGGATCCAGGCTCTCTTTCCAGTAGCGCTGCAGCGCTCCAATCTGCGCAGACGTCCTCTCAATCAGCTCGCGCTGTTTCATCGGAGACCAATGGGGTCCCTCAGTGCCGTTGAGCCCCGAGGAATGGAACTCACGGGGGTCCACGAAGACGTCTCGACGGCCTTGTTGGCCCTTGAACTCGTAGCGCTCCGTCGAGAGATCCTGCAGGCTGGCGTGGATCTTCGGCGCCAGCTTGTCGCGCTTGGCCGGGTAGTTCGGGATCGCGGTCAGCTTGCCCATGGCCCTGACGTTGTAGACGTAGGTCTCCACCGTCACGGCGAACTTGTGGAGGGCGTCTCCGGTCTGCCTCTCATCCGCCTTGGGGCGGTACGGCGTGACTCGAATCTCTCGCACCTTCACGAAGCGCTCGTAGTTCTCGAAGAAGTTGATGAACTTCATGAGCTGCCATAGGCTCGCCTGGAAATCGAACCGGTACACGACGCTCTCGAATGCCTGCTGACGCCGCCTATCACCTACTGGCTGCGCCCTCTCGATGTTGATACCTGACTGGATCGCAAACAGCTGAGCCGTCTTCATGAACTGGTTCAGCTCCCGCTCCTGAGGCAGGATCTTGACGTACTCATGGACGTTCTCACGGAGGATGATCACTGCCTCCTCGATCATCGGGATCTTGCGGATCTTCACGCGGCAGGCATCGATCTGGGCCTGCTTCTGGGCAATTGCCGTCTTCTGTTCCTCTACCAGCCCCATGGCCCACCAGATACCGGCGCCGCCTCCACCGCAAAGGAGCAGGGCTGCTCCCCCCAGGGCCAGAATGATCTGCTTCTCGTTGAGCTTTGCCATCGCCTTTGCCCGTTACTTGTTCCGCTTGCGGGCCGCCTGGTTCTTCTCCCAGAGCTTGGCCTGCTTGAACGACCATTTCAGGTTGAAGGCGTAGGCCTCCGGTGGGTACCGCGCCTTGTTGATCTGCTGCGCCGCGTTGGGCGCTGAAACCTCCTGGACATCCTTCCAGAACTCGGACCTCTCCAGGTCTTCGTGGAAGTTCGCCAGCGCTGTCATCCTCGCGCCTTGCACCATTCCCGGCATGTGAACCTGAGGACCGGCCTTGGCCGAGCTCCCTTCCTTGATATCCAGGTCGGTGAACCAGGCGACATGGCGATCGGTATTGTTGTTCACCACATCGATCACCTCCTCGAGGATCTTGGTCCACAGAAGGCGAGAGCCGGCAATGGTCTGGATCGTGTCTGAGCGCTTCGAGAACTCTCTCTCCTCTTTGACGAGTTGGTCGTAGTAGGCAGCGCGCTTGCTTTCCGTGGCAAGGGTGTTCGCC
>QJVU01000747.1 GCA_003235605.1 Planctomycetota bacterium
GGCGCGTCACGCGGCCGGGCGCAAACGCTGAACCCTTCGCCGGGACCGGGTCAGCCCGCCTCCTGGTACCGCACCGCGCCGTCGGAGGCGATGTTGGAACCCGCCCGGGCAAACGCCTGCAGCAGCTGTTCCTTCTCGATCCGCGCTTTTGCAACGGCCTCGTCCTTGACATGGCCGAACCCGCGGATCTCCGCGGGCTGGCTTGCCAACTGGACGGCGACCTCGTAGTTGTCGCCGTCCAGGCTGTCGAGCAGGCCCCTCATCGTCAGGCGGTACTCCTCGATCAGCCGGCGCTCCATTTTCCGCTCCGCGGAGTAGCCGAAGATATCGAATGCCGTGCCCCGCAGACTTTTCAGTGTTGCCAGTACCCCGAAGCCCCTCATCATCCAGGGGCCAAACTCCCGCTTCCTCAGCCTGCCGGTGTCGGGATCGCGCCGGGAGATCAGCGGCGGCGCGAGATTGAAGGCGAGGGTGTAATCCCCTTCGAACTGGCTTTCGAGATTCCTGCGGAACTCGCCGTTGCTGTAGAGCCGGGCCACCTCGTACTCGTCCTTGTAGGCCATCAGCTTGAAGTAGTTGCGCATGACGGCTTCCGACAGGGCGGTTCTGCCCGGCATCTTTTCGGCTTCCACCCGGGCCACCTCGTCCACCAGTTCCCGGTATCTGCCGGCCCAGCCGGCATTCTGGTAGTCGGTGAGGTAGTCCACGCGGCGCTGCAGGGCTTCCTCGGGCGTGGCGGCAAGGTCAGGCCTGGCCGACTGCATGTAGTCCGCGATCAGGGGTTCAAGGCGGCCCATGTCGTGGGCGGCGACCCGGCCCAGCTGGAAGGCATTCTGGTTGAATTCGACCGAGACCCCATTGATCTCGATCGCCTTCATAATGGCCTCCTCGGACAGGGGCAGCCAGCCCTGCTGGAAGGCGCAGCCCACCAGAAACATGTTGGACGCGATACTGTTGCCGGTGAGGGCGTAGGCAATCTTGGTGGCGTCCACCATGACGGCGTCGTCGCCCAGTGCGTTCCTGATGCCCTGTGCCATGACCGAGGCGGGGACCTCGAAGTCGCGCATCAGCTGCAGCACTGCCGTGGCCACCGGGTCGGAGTTCACCACGGCCTTCGTGCGTCCCCGCTCGATGGCGCGCATGGAGCCCTCTCCCGCAGTGACCACCAGGTCGCAGCCCAGGATCAGGTCAGCGTCCCCGGGGCCGATAGTGATGTTGGTGATGTCCTCCTGCCTCCTGGCGATGCGTAGGTGACTCTGCACGGCGCCCCCCTTCTGGGCAAAGCCGGTCATGTCGTAGATGGAAATCGACTTGTCCTCCAGGTGGGCCGCCATGCCCAGCACTGCACCGATGGTGACCACCCCGGTGCCGCCGATGCCGTTCACCAGGATGGCATAGGAGTGTTCGAACTGCGGTGTGGCGGGGGTGGGCAGGCCGTCGAACAGGCTGTCGCCCAGCTCCGATGTCTCCGCCTTGCGCAGCCTGCCGCCGTAGACCGTGACGAAGGAGGGGCAGAAGCCCTTCACGCAGCTGTAGTCCTTGTTGCAGCTGGACTGGTCAACGTAGCGCTTGTTGCCGAATTCTGTCTTCCTCGCCTGCAGGCTCACGCAGTTGGACTGAACCGAACAGTCGCCGCAGGCCTCGCAGACCAGCTCGTTGATGAAGTACCGCTTGTCCGGGTCGGGGAACTGGCCGTGCTTGCGCCGCCGGCGCTTTTCGGCGGCGCAGGTCTGGTCGTTGATCAGTACCGTGACGCCCCTGATCTCCCGCAACTCCCGCTGCAGCCGGTCCAGTTCGTCCCGGTGGTGGATGGTCACGCCCTCGGCGAAGGGTGGTTGTCCGCGGTACTTATCCGGCTCGTCGGTAGTGACCACCACGCGCTTCGCGCCCATGGCGGACACCTGGCGGCTGATCTGCTGCGGTGTCAGGTGTCCCTCGGTCATCTGGCCGCCGGTCATCGCCACCGCGTCGTTGTAGAGGATCTTGTAGGTTATGTTGGCCCCCTGGGCAACCGCGGCGTGAACCGCGAGCAGGCCGGAGTGGGTGTAGGTACCATCCCCGAGGTTCTGGAACCGGTGGGTGCTCTCGACGAAATGGGACATGCCCACCCAGTTGTGGCCCTCGGCCCCCATGTGGCCGGGAAAGGTGGTACTGCGGTTCATGAAGTTGGCCATGGCGTGACAGCCGATGCCGGCGATGGCTTTGGAGCCGTCGGGCACCACCGTGGAGCGGTTGTGGGGGCAGCCCGAGCAGAAGTAGGGCATTCGCACCACCTCGCGGACCACGGCGCCACAGCTGCCAGCGAGACGGGACTGGTTTTTCCGGATCGCGGCCTCGATGTCGCCGTCCAGCATCCCGTTGGCGGCCAGGCGGGAGCCGATGACGGACAGCAGGGTATTGGGGTCGGCTGCGCCGTAGGTGTTCTGGAGGGGTTCTCCCTGTTCGTCGAGCTTGCCGATAACCCGGGGTCGTCCATCCGCCGGCCAGTTGAACAGCAGCTGCGTGATCTGCTGTTCCATGAGGGGCAACTTCTCCTCGATGACCAGGATCTCGTCGTGGCCCCGGGCGAACTCACCGAAGCTCTCGTCCTCCAGGGGCCAGGTCATGGCCACCTTGTAGAGGCTGATTCCCATGGCTTTGGCCTTGTCCTCGCCGATATCCAGCAGTTGCAGGGCGCGCAGTACGTCCTGGTGGGTCTTGCCGCTGGCGACGATGCCGAGCCTGCGCCGGGACGCCTCGATGGTGCAGCGGTCC
>QJVU01000756.1 GCA_003235605.1 Planctomycetota bacterium
GGAGCGCCGGGATCGCGACAGGCGCACGGACGATGTGTAAAGGGGTGTGGCAGAACGCCCCATCGGGGCGATCTGCCACACCATGCCGGCCCATGTCGGGAGGTGTCACAAGCCGGCCACCCACCTGGTGAGGAGGCTGACAAGAACGGGGAGGAAGATCGTGATCATCAGGAGCTTGAGAATGAGCCCCCAAGCGGAGGACTGCTTGCTGTCGGTGGGCATGATCGTATCGGGAACGAGATCTGGTCCGGCCTGCGCACAGTTGCGTAGCGGACTCGTCCTGACCGCACGCAAGAACCGATCCTGGAGTCGGAGTCCCCGGGTCAGGTGCGCCGCCGTCGTCCCCGCGCTACGCTAGGCGGCCTTGGCCAGCAACAGCTTTGGCAACCTGTTCCGGATAACCACTTTCGGCGAGTCGCACGGACCAGCCCTGGGGGTGGTGATCGATGGCTGCCCCGCAGGCGTCGGACTCCAAGAAGACGACTTCCTGCCGGAGTTGGCGCGCCGGCGACCGGGGCAGAGCAAGGTCACGACCTCCCGCGAGGAGAGCGATACCCCCCGAATCCTGTCGGGTGTCTTCGAGGACAGGACCACCGGCATGCCCATCTGCGTGGTGGTTTT
The DNA here is from genome assembly GCA_003235605.1 of Planctomycetota bacterium. Next base: position 622 of record QJVU01000756.1, read on the forward strand.
CAACGAGGGCCAACGATCCCAGGACTACGAACGCCTGCGCGAGACCCTTCGCCCTGGTCATGCGGACGAGACGTATGCCGGCAAGTACGGCCACCGGGACCACCGCGGCGGTGGCCGGGCGTCGGGACGCGAGACCGTGAGCCGCGTGATAGCCGGCGTCGTGGCCCGGAAGATCCTGCCCGAAGACGTGAGGATCATCGCCCACACCCGGCGGGTTGGGCCGGTCCAGGCCACGAAGTTCCTGCCCGAGACCATCGAGCAGAACGCCATGCGGTGTGCCGATCCCGTTGTGGCCAGGGAGATGGAGGACTACGTCCTGCGCCTGAAGGCCGAACACGACTCGGTGGGCGGCCTCGCGGAGGTCGTCGTCAAGAACATGCCCAAGCATCTCGGCGAGCCGGTCTTCCAGAAGCTCAAGGCGCAGTTGGCACAGGCGATCCTGAGCATCGGTGCGGTCACCGGCTTCGCTTACGGCGCTGGCTTCGATACCGCGGCCATGCGGGGACGGGAGTACCTGGAAGATCGGACCAACTTCGGCGGCATGCTCGGTGGCATCAGCACCGGCGAGGACCTGACCCTGACCGTCAGCATCAAGCCATCCAGCTCGGTGGGGGACGTGGCTCGAGCGGGCCGGCACGACCCGTGCATCGTGCCGCGGGTGATCCCGGTCCTGGAGGCCATGGTGGCCATCGTCCTGGCGGACGCCTGGCTACTGCACAGGAGCACTGCGTAGGCCAGGCGCTACTGCAGGAAACCCGTCACCAGGCCGGTGGCTTCCACGATGCCCTCCGCAGGGGGTGTGTTCCCGAAGCCGCCGGCCCAAACCCTGGCCTGCGGCCAGGCGCTGGCGGTCCCGCTGGAGTAGGGAAACGAGTGGTCCAGACCGTTGCTGGTCCGAGGCAGTCCCTTGTCTTGAACGACCCACTGGGTGCGCAGGCGGACTCCGGCCAGCTCGGGGATCCATCGGTAGGGATAGGCGAACAGCCAGGTCGTGGTCGGCGGCACCATGGCCACGACGTTGAGTTGCAGGAAGCACGTGGGCGAGCCGGCGAAATCCATGCGGAGGGGCAGCTTGTTGCCCCACCACCTGGGCGACTCATCCCCCAACAGGAGCAGCGCCTGGCCAGTTGCCGGCCCGTTCCAAAGGCGTTCCGCAAGGATCGTGGTGGTGGTGCCACCGGTGGAGGTGAGGGGGGCTGTCTGGCCCGACATGGGACATCCGGTGCCAAGCACGCCGGGCAGGTGCGTGTCGCCGGGGCCGGATTCGAAGTACTGGATGGGGGTGCTGCCGGAGGTGGCTGTGATCTGGACCTGCCAGATCAGCGGATGGCTCCCGGTGTGGGCAAACGGGCTGCTGAAAAGGACGAGGGCGTCCAGGGGAGCCGGGGGCGCGGCGTAGGCCTTGAGGGCTGGGAAGGTGATCGTCCCTTGCAGAACGATGGTCTTGGACCCACCGGCGAACCAGTTCCTGTGGAAGAAACGGCTGGTCTCCGTTGCACCGGCCATGGCCTCGCCCATTGTGAGCGTCGCGGTGTACCTGCGCGCCACGTGGGTGGTGTTCCAGTCGTGTCGGAATCCCATCCCCTCGATCTGCAGATGCCTGCCGAGCAGGTCGTCGTGCACCTGCTGGTAGAGCAACTCAGAATGCGAGCTACCCCAGGGCAGCGCTGCACGCACGCCGCCGTGGGCGTTGGCCATCCCCGGCGGCGACACGACAGGCTGTGCAGGCAACGCCAAAGGAAGCACGCCGAAGAACAGGAGCGGCGCAAGGGTGCGCAGGCGGAGGGAGCGCAGGAAGCGCGGCGAGCGCTCCCCATTGGCAAGGTTGTACGGCACGGATGGCTCAGCAGGAGAGTACCGGCTCGGCTGCTTCGGAGAAAGCCGGTTTGCAGCATATCGTCACAGGTACTTGGCTGCCAGGCGCACCTCGGGTGCAGGCCAGTAGCGGACATGGCGACCTTCCCTGGTGCGACGCACGAGTTCAGCCTCCATCAATGTCCTGGCGGCGCGCGAGACCGCTGTCTGCCCCTTTGCCAATTGCTTCAGCAGCTCTTGTTGCGTTGAACCCGGACGGGCGGCGAGGGCGATGAGGATGTCTCGCTGCAGCGGGCTGCGGTG
>QJVU01000359.1 GCA_003235605.1 Planctomycetota bacterium
TCTCAGATGCAAGCTCCTCGAACAGGCGATCATCGCTTCGGTAGAAAGCGAATGCTCGTTTCTCGCACGCTTCGTCCCAAGCGAGCATGTCAAAATAATAGGCTTGAGTACAACAGCCGCAAACGGCCAGACCTCGTTGCGGACCGTCATACCAATCGAACACAATGATTCGTGGCAAGGACACCTCGCTGGCGGCCCTTGCTGTATCGGCAATCACACAGTCTGGATGACTAGTCATTTCGGCTTCGGCGGGAACACTCTGTTGAATCGCTCCGCTACCTCGTCTGTCACTGGTTTCGGCAATTCGGCGGATAAGTAAAACAAGCGCGGTTCCGGGCGCTCTTCGAGCTGCGATCGTAACCGGAACCCCGGGCTACATCCCGAGAGTCACGCGTCGAAGGCACGGTCGAACCGGAATCCAGCCACTTCCCAAGGGTTCATCCCCCGCCGATCACGGCCCCTTTCCTGTCGACGTACAAACAGTGGCCTGACCCGGGTTCGAATCCAGGATTCCGGGCCAACGACTGTCCCGGGCTGTCACCCCGCCAAGGCGCTGCTACTACGCAAAGCCGAACTCCTCCTGCTCCGGCGATGCCCTGGCCGGATACACCTTTGGCGACTCGGTCGGCAGGTTCAAATGTCGCAGGACCTTGAACGCCAGCAGTCGCCGCGAGCCGCCACATTCGGGACAGGTCAACACGTCCAAAAGGAACACCCGCTTCATCAGCTCCGCCCACGAGTACCGCCGACGCCACCGGAAGGGCTCCGCCTGCCATCGTTTCTCCGGCCACTCTCGTTCTGCGCTTCCCGCGCTCTCGAGCTTCCCAGCTCTTGCGACACTACCCAGCCCGGTTTCTTCAGCATGAGCCAGGAGCACCACCTCTCCTGCCGGCTGCTTCCCGTCCTTCCTGGACGGCACCGTCACCGGCACGATCTGCTCCCGCCTTCTCGCCGACGGCGCCAGCACACCGTGGTACGTCACCAGGTGCATCCGCGGCGGCGGCACCAGCGCGGCCAGCCGCGACAGGAACGACATCGGATCCAGCACCACGTGCGTGCTGCCGTCCTTGAACGGCCGCCTGAACCCGTAGATCACCTTCCCGGTCCGCTCGTTCACCGACAACCGCTCCTCCGCCAACGGCGGCCGGGCCACGTACCGCACGAGCCGCTCCAACCGATCGCGACGGTGGCCTGAGACCCACACGTTGGCGTGCAGCGAGAAACCTTCACAGTCCGCGCACCGCGAGGACCTTCTCGATCCCTGGGGAGTCTGGGCCCCGGACATGCCGGCCGTGAACGGGTCCCATAACCGCTCGGCCTGGAGCCCCGCGTGCTTGCCCGCCGCGATCTTCCCCAAGATCGCCGCCGCCCGGTACCGCTGCAGCACCTCGCCGCCATCCTCGTCCCCCTCCTCGATCCCGGCCAGATGCCCTTCTTCCGTCAGCACGCCCTGACGGACCAACCAGCGCAGCATGCGCCTGGCGATCTTCGCCACCAGCATCACCACCTCCTCGTCCGTCGGCGGTGGCAGCCGGCGGAAGACCGGCTCTCCGTGCCGTGCTCCCCACGCCAAGCGCAAGTCCTCGTGCGGCTCCACGAACACGCCGTCCAGGACCAGGGCGTGGAAATGCACGTTCAACCGCAGCGCGCTGTCGAACCGCTGGATGAAGTTCACCGCCCCCGAGCGGCCGCCCGCCATGCCCCTGGCCTCTGCCCGCTGCCGCTGGAAGTCCAGGACCGTGCGCAGGAAGATCCGCCGCATCCCGCTGCACAGGCGGCGGTCGCAGGCGATCAGGTAGCGTACCCTGAAGGGCAGCGACAGCACCCACTGGCGAACGGGTGCAGCACCGGGCAGGACACGGTCCCTCAGGTGGGCAGCGGTCTCCGCCATCCGGCGGCCGCAGCAGCCGGGACAGAAGCCGCGCTTCTTGCAGCTGAACGCCACCAGCCCGTCCCTGCCGCAGTCCGTGCAGTGCACCCGCGCAAACCCCCTGGCCAGGATGCCACAGGAGAGGTACTCCCGCAGCTCGCGGCGGACGAATCCCGGCAGGCCCGCGCCACGCTCTCCCGATCGGGCCCGGACATCGCTCTCGTGGAGGAAGGTCCAAAGGTGCCGGGCCACCAGCTGGTAGAGGGCTGTCTCCTCCGGACGGCGGCGCTGGCGTCGTGCTGGCTCCGAGGTCCGAGCGCGGGATGCAACAGATCGATGTGCTCCCACGTCGGGACGGTGCCCGGACTCCGGATGCGGTTACCCTCCGGCCGCCTGTCCCACCGGCCCTTCCTCTTCCCACCTCTCCCGGCGCCGCCGGCTCCGGACTCGGACGGTGGCGGCAGCACGGTAGTATTGAGGGCAACCATGCCCCAGTCGGCCACAGGCGCGAACGAGGAGGTCTACCGCAAGGCAGACCCCCTGGCCTGCCCGGTGGGAGAGCGCCTGCTGTTGGTGGCGCCCACAGAGGGCGCCGCGGACCTGACCCGGATCCTTGCCCCTCGAGGGCACCGCGCGCGCCCTCTGGGAAGGGGCGTGCGACCGGCTGGTGGCATCGGACCTTGGCCGCAGGCTCGCCCGGGACTTCGGCCTGTCCCAGGAACAGGCAAACAGCGATGCCCGGGCCTTCCTCGCCGACCTGTTTGCCCACGGTCTGGTCCGCGTGGAATCTGGCGAGTCAACGGCCCCACCCCAGGCTGCTGATAACCGGCTCTGCCGAATGCTACCTCGTCGCCGACCACACTACCGCGCCACCGATCGCCTGCGAATCCTCCAACTCAAAGCAGCGCGCGGTTGGTCCACGGCCCAGACGGCCGAGGTGTTCGGGGTCACCGAGGACACCATCGCCTCGTGGCTCAGGCGCACGGACGAGGTAGGCGACCGAGCTCTGGTGCAGGCTACCGAGCCGGTGAACAAGTTCTCCGCCTTCGTGGGCTACCTCATCCGCCGCTTGAAAACCCTGTGCCCAACTATGGGCAAGAAGCGGATTGCGCAGGTGCTCGCGCGCGCTGGACTGCACCTCGGGACGACCACAGTGGGCCGGATGCTCCGGCAGCGACCGGACCGGACCGAGGCGGACGAGGCAGCGCTGAGTGTCGACGGGGATCCAGTCGCCGAGGTTGGTCGTGCCGCGGAATCCAGGAAGGTCCGCTTCATCAGCTCTGCCCACGAGTGTCGGCGATGCCCCTGCACAGGTCTGGAACCAGGTGCTTCGAGCCGTGCTCAGAGC
>QJVU01000110.1 GCA_003235605.1 Planctomycetota bacterium
CGGAAGTGACTGGTCCGCAGCAGCCACTCGCCCCCGCCGGGGATCTGCTCCGGCGTCTGGATGCCGGCTGGTTTTGAGTCGTCGGGGCGGGGGTGCGCGCGCGCCAAGGCGTTCAACGCACGGCCCAGGTCGGTCTCCCGGGGGCGGCCCCAGTCGTACAGCCGGTAGGTCACGTCCGAGTTCTGCTGGATCTCGAACAGCACCAGCTCCGGGCCGATTGAATGCACGGTGCCGGACGGGACGTAGATGGCCTCACCGACCCGGGGCTGGAAGGTCTGCAGCAGGCCCTCCACCGCGGCAGTGTGCGCCACCGCGACGAGCGCCTCCTGGGTGACGCCGGGTTTGGTCCCCAGCATGATCCGTCCGCCGGTGCCGCTCAGCAGTACGACCCAGCCCTCGTGCTTGCCGCCTTCGGTGTTCTCGCCGTTGGGCGCTGGGTCCGGATGCACCTGAACGGAAAGGCGCTCCGTGGCGTCGATGAACTTCAACAACAGCGGAAAGTACCCTTGCGGGGTGGGCGAAACGCCGGCACCCAACAGGCGAATCGGATCCTCCTCCATCAGGCTTCGCAGCGTCCTGTCGCTGCCGCGGAGGAGGCTGGAGCCGTCGGGGCGATCGTAGAGCTCCCAGGTCTCGCCGATCTTCTCGCCGGGGGGCAGCGCAATCTGGAGCACCGACCCCAAGCGCCGGCCACCCCAGACCTTGGGCACGAACCTGCGCTCGAGGATGAAGGGTCTGAGGTCGGGCTGCGCTGCCATTGGATGGGGTCGGGTAGGAGCAATGTTTAGCCCCCGGCCGCTGGCCAGGCCAGAGGCGCTACGGATCAACGGTGGTAGAGCATCAGGTAGACGACGACGCCGGTGATCGACACGTAGATCCAGATTGGCGCCGTGATCCTGGCGATGCGACGGTGCTTCTCGCGCCGACCCCGTATTCCCAGGACCACCGTCGTGACGAGCAGCGGCGCCAGCGCCACCGCCAGGAACACGTGGCTGATGAGGATCGCGAAGTAGACGTAACGGATCGCTCCCTCGCCCTTGAAGGTCACAGGCTCGCAGGTCAGGTGGTAGGTCAGATAGCTGGCAAAGAACAGTGCCGACACCGTCGCAGCTGCCAGCATGAGGGCCTTGTGCGTGGATTCCTTCCGGCTCCTGATGGCGAACAGGCCTGCAACCGTCAGCACGAGAGCTGTGGCGTTCAGCGTGGCGTTGACATCGGCAAGGAAGCGGAGGTCCATCGCGTTATCGAGCGTTGTCGAACACCATGATCCCCAGCAGCATGGGGAGGTAGACGATAGAGACCAGGAAGCACTGTCGCATGGCGCGATCCGTGCGAAGCCTGGCGGCAGCGACCGTCGGCACGAGGAACAGGATCCCCAGCAGCATGGCGGCGAAGAGGTAGAGGTCTCCCGTCATGCCGAGAAAGCGTGGCCACAGGCTGACCAGCACCAAGGCGCTGCAGTAGAGCACCATCTGGTTGGCGGTTGTGCGGCCCCCGGGGCTCACTACCGGCAGCATCTTCATGCCCGCCCGTTCGTAATCGGCGCGGTAGCGCCACGCGATCGCCAGGAAGTGCGGTACCTGCCAGAAGAACAGGATCATGAACAGCGCCAGCGCCCGGTGATCGACGCTGCCGGTGGCGGCTGCGTAGCCCACGACCGGCGGGAGAGCACCGGGTATGGCCCCGACCAGGGTGTTCAGCGGCGAATGCCGCTTCAGAGGGGTGTATACCAGGACATAGGTGAATGCGATCGCGCCACAGAGCAGGGTCGCGGCAGTCGTGGTGCCATAGCGGAGCAGTGACACGCCGACGGTCACCATGACCAGCCCGAAGACCAGCGCTGCCCGTGGGGCCAGCCGGCCGGTGGGGAGGGGGCGGCCGGCAGTGCGCCGCATGCGGCTGTCCGCTTCCCGTTCGAGGAACATGTTCAACGCGTTGCCCCCCACCGCCACCAGCACGGTGCCAAGCAGCGCATAGACCACGAGCCCCGGCGCCGGTACCCGATCGCCCATGTAGATCCCCGCAAGCACCGCCAGGACCGCCAGGGCCGAGAGACGCAGCTTGCCGAGCTCCAGGTAGGCGGCGGCCTTGGCAAGGGTGCTGGTCGATTCGGCGGTCAAGATCGCAGCCGGGGGGCCAGGTTGCGGTAGGTGCGGGCAACCAGCAGAGTGGCCACAAGCAACAGGGTGGCTCCGAGCAGGACGTGAGCACTCTGCACTGCAGCCCTGGCGAGGGACTTGGCGGACTCGGCGTTGGCCAGGTGCTTGGGGTTGCGGACCGCCAGCGTGACGAAGCCCAGGACCAGCTGTCCCAACAGGATGCCCAGCGTGAATCGGGACAACCGCCGGAACCCGGGAACCCCCGCAAAGCGACTACCGCTGTAGGCGGCAGCGATCAGGATCGCCAAGGACACGACCAGCGCGAAACCGACATGGATCCACAGGGCATAAGCACTGTTCGTGTGGCGCAGGATGGCCCCGAACAAGGCTTGCAGGATGACCAGCGCCAAGGCCACCACCGCCAGGCCACGGGCGGTGCGGACCATGCCAGGCGCGCAGGCCACCTGGGTCCGCCAGGCGTCAGAGAGACAGAAGGCGACAACGGTCGTCAAGGACAGCAGGGTCGGCGCCAGCACACCGTGGGTGACCGAGTTCGCCGGGGGCAGCGCGTCCAGCACCCCGGTTCCGCCGACCACGCCCTGGACCACGACCAGCCCGAGGATCCCGACCATCAGCCACCGCATCCAACGGCGAGGGTCGACCCACCAGACCCAGGCGACCAGCCCGATGGTCAGGATGCCCAGGCTCGCCCCCCAGACCCGGTGGAAGTACTCGAAGAACTTGGGGAGCTCGCCCAGGTCGATCGGGTAGATCCAGTAGCCGTCGGCAAGGGGCCAGTCCTTGAAAGCCATCCCCGAGTTGGTGCTGGTGACCATGGCGCCGGTCTTGATCTGCAGAAAGCACCAGATCACCACCAGGACCGAGTAACGAAAGAGACCGCGGACCGGCCGAACGGTGGTTCCAGCGACCTCGCGAACCGGAGTCGCGGACTCGCGAACGGGGGTCTCGCGGGTGATCGGGAGGGAGTCCATGGCGCCAAGAACAGCCACGTGGCGTGCGTTCTTTCGGCGAGCATAGGACAAGAAAAAGCCCGAGCCAGAAGGCTCGGGCTTTTCCTGCCGGGGGTTGCCTGGGCGGGATCCCGCTTACATGGAGCGCGTGCCTGACTCCCCGTCTTCGAACGCCTCCCACATCGGGCGCTCGTGATCCGCAACCTCAACGCCGGTGATCGTGCGATCCAGCTCCTGCTCCGGGGTGGTCTGCGCAACCTCGGCCAGCCTTCGCGTCTCCGGGTCAGGCTCCTTCGTCAACGACATCGCCAAATGCATGTGCTTGAGGGCCTGGTCCGCTTCGCCGATCCGCAGGTGGCAGATCGCCAGGCTCCGGTGCATGTTGAAGAGCACGTTGTCCGGAACATCGTCGGCCTGCGCCAGGGACAGCTCGGAGATCGCCTTCCGCCACTCGCGCTTCTTCATGAACTGCGCGCCACGGTAGAGGTGGCTCAGCAGGCTGGTGGTCACCTTCTTGGACTTCGGCGTGAACCCGCGCACTTCGATCCACGGCTCGCCCGAGAACACGTGACGCACGACGCCGATGACGTCGAGCCGCGTGTACAGCTTCAGACTGTAGAGGTCCTCCACCTGCGGACTGGTCTTGGCAAGGAACAGCAGCGGGAACGGTGCTTCGTACTCCTCCTTCTGCCAGATCGGCTGTTCCTCAGCCCAGGCGTAGAAGTTCGTGTACCGCGAGGGTACGAACCGGGTGAAGAACGGGTTCTTCACCGTGCCGATGGACACAAACTGGACAGGGAACCTCACCCAGACTCCCTGGTAGGCCTCTGCCGTCTTGCGAATCTGCGAGAGGGTCGTTTGGACGATCTTGCCGGTCAGGGGCTCCCCGTCCTCACCACTTTGCGCAAGGCACGGGGTGACGAGAGCGAGAGACAAGCCAAGGGTCAGGACGATCTTCATTGGGTTGGCTACCTTCGTGAACGACATGGGTCGCTATTCGGTCAAGCGATCCATGAGTCTTTGCAATGCGGAATCGAGCATGTCGTCTGGCAGTTCCTCACCGCGGCGTACCAGATCCCGGAGCAGCTTCACGCGCTGCTCCCGGGTGAGGTCTCCCTCCAACAGCTCCCGAACGATCTGTTCCACTTTCGGATCCTCTCCGGCCATGGTGTGATTCAGTAGGCGCGGACGCGGTGGTAGCGAATCCCCCATGGGAGGCCCACTTCCACCGCCCCTGTATCGGACGTTTTGGGCACCCGGCTTGACCGACCCCGGTGACCTTGCCACAGTCCGGTGGTATTCTCCGTCCCTGCGGAAGCTCCGCGGCCAGCCCATGCCCTGCTTTCCCGCAGCCCATCGCTGGGGCCACAGGCCCTAACCCAAGACCGGCCAACCCGTTAGTCCGCACATCCCATGAGTGTCAAGAAACGCCTCCCCGTCCTGATCCTGGCTCTCTGTGGTATTTCGTGTCTCACCGCCGGCCTCGGCGCCCAGGTTGTGATTCACGAGATCAACTTCAGCCCACAGTCCAGCGGCGACGACCAGTGGATCGAGATCGTCAACCTGGGTCAGTCCGTCCAGGACATCAGCACCTGGTCGATCTACCAGGCCACGAAGACGGCGAGCAAGCCCCAGAACTACTGGTTCGGCCTCCCCTCCGGAACGACCCTGGAGAGCAACGCCATCATGCGGGTCCATTGGGGAGCCCAGATCACGTCGACCGCCAACGCCCTGGACATCCAGACCGGCAACAACGTCAAGAACTTCCTGTTCGGCCTTGGCTGGGAGGCCTTGGATCCGAAGGGGGGCGCCCTTGCGCTGCTGAACACCAACCTCAACGCCAACATGAACAAGGCGAGCAGCTTTGAGGATTGGGTGAGCTGGGGTGCAAGCGGTTTCGTCCGGGAGAGCCTCGCGATCCAGGCCGGCCTCTGGAAAGAGGACCAGTTCGTCAAGGCGCCCACTGCGAAGGAGAGCATTGCACTCGCCACCTTCCTGCAGGCGGAGCCGACCCCTCCCTCCGCATACTTCCTGGATCACACCCCGACGCCATCTGCGGGCAACCACCAGGGGTTCTTCGCGGACACCTACGGGAAGGAGTCCTGTGCGACAGGATCGGCCAAGAAGGCCCAGTTGTGGTTCGAGGGAGTTCCCGCCGGAGGCAACGACGACTTTGCCTTCACCATCGACAACACCCGCGGCCCGGTGTACCGGGAGCAGGTGGTCCTGCTGATCAACGGGTCCGTGGGAGGCGGACAGACCTTCGGGGGCTGCCCGGTACACGTGAAATCCATCGAGACCAGCTTTCTGCTGGGCCCGATCCCGGCGACCCTCGGCACCACGAAGATCCCCATCTCCCTGAACATCCCGGGGGCCAGTGGCGCCTGGCTGGACTTCCAGGCCTTCGTGGGCTCCACGACCTCCCCGGACATCAGCCTTTCGAACCTGCTGGAGATCTTCTTCGGCTACTAGGCTGCCGGGCTGCCAGGGACGGCGGGTTGCTGGCTACGGAGTGTTGCCACCTGTCCGGGTCCACCGCTGGATCACGGCGATGGCGCTTCGCCCCCAGCGCCGGAGGTCGACCTCCACGTCGGAGTCGAAGTCGTCCTCATCCAGGTAGCCATCCAGGAAGTGGAGGCAGATCACGCCCGACGGGGCCAGGCGCTCCAGCAGGCGGCGGACCTGGTAGGCGGCTTTCGTGGGGTCCTCCGTCACCGCCTTGAACGGGGGGTCCACGAAGACCAGGTCCGGGGGCACCTCCGCCTCCTCTCCCTGGGGCGTCACCGGCGCCAGTTGCCACGCATCCGCCTTCAAGACATGGCAGCGGGCCTTCGCCTTCGGCCCGAGCAGGTCCAGGTTGCTGCGAAGGACCTTGAGGGCCTGGTTGCTCTTCTCCACGAAGACCACCCGACGGGCACCACGGGACAAGGCTTCGATGCCAGTGGCGCCGGTGCCGGCGAAAAGGTCCCACACCTCCTTGCCAGCAACCCGGTCGCCCAGGATGTTGAACAGGGCTTCCCGCACCTGGCCCAGCAGCGGGCGGGTCCCGAGGCCCTTGACGCTGTTCAGGTTCCGCCCCCGGAACTCACCGCTGATCACTCGCAGCGCCATGCGGCCTGGATCTCCCTACCGGTTCCAGCTGCTGCGACTATAGCAACCCTGATCAAACACCCCCCAGAGGAACACGACACGTCATGGACTTCCAAGGCAACATGGTGGCCCTGGTCACGCCCTTCCGCAATGACTCTGTGGATCGCTCTGCCCTATCCGCCCTGGTCGAGCACGTGATCGCCGGGGGTGTCGCCGGGGTCGTGCCCTGCGGCACCACCGGGGAATCGCCGACGCTGAGCCACGACGAACACAACGAGGTCGTGGCCTTGGTCGTCGAGAAGGTCCGTGGTCGGGTGCCGGTGATAGCCGGCACGGGAAGCAACTCCACGGCCGAGGCGATCGCGCTGACCAGGGCCGCGCAGAAGGCCGGCGCCAACGCCTGCCTCAGCGTCAACCCCTACTACAACAAGCCCAGCCAGGAAGGTCTCCACCGGCACTTCCTGGCCGTGGCGGAGGCCAGCCAGCTGCCCGTGGTGCTCTACAACATCCCCGGGCGCTGCGGCATCGAGCTCTCCCTGGACACCATCCGCAAGCTCTCGGGCCACCCCAACATACAGGCGATCAAGGAGGCGACCGGCAACGTCGAGAACGTCAGCCACATCCGCCGCGACACCGGTCTCACCGTCCTCAGCGGAGACGATGCCCTGACCCTGGCCATGCTGGCGCTGGGGGGCCGAGGGGTGATCTCGGTGATCGCCAACCTGCTCCCGGCCCGGATGACGAACCTGGTGAACTCGGCGTTGGAGGGGAACCTTGCCGCCGCCCGCGAGGAGCACGACCGCCTGTTTCCCCTGATGAAGGCGATGTTCATCGAGAGCAACCCGGCCCCCATCAAGGCATGCCTTCACCGGGCGGGTATGATCGAGAACCGGTTGCGGCTGCCCCTATGCCCCGTCAGCGAGGCCAACATGCCGCACCTGATGGCCCAGCTGGAGCCGTTCCTTGCCGATATCAACGCAGCCACCCGCTAGCCGGGACTTGGTTAGAATCTGCGGCCAAGAGCCCCCGACCCCGAACCGGACAACCTGACAACCCGGACGACCGCCGGAGCATGACCGACCCCTCACGGTTCCTCCTGAAGCTGGGAGAGCGTTCTTTCCCGTTGGACAGGGGTAGGACCTATGTCGTGGGCAGCGGGCCCGATTGTGACATCCGGGTCGGCCATGGATCGGTCTCGGAACGCCACTGCGAGTTGGCCGTCGGCGACGCCCTGATCGTCGTCACGGACCTGGGCTCTGCCGCCGGCACCCGGCTCGACGGTGAGCGGGTCGAGAGCATGACCTGGGAGCCCAGCCAGACCCTGCACCTCGGAGAGATCACGATCACGGCAACCCGCGTGGGTTCTGTCCCCCTGGACAAGCTGCCCGGCCAGATCCCGTTCCGGCACCGGGAGGAGACCTTCGGCGAGTTGATGGCCCGCGAGCTCCGGCGCGCGCCGTGGTTCGCGCTTTCGACGCTGATCCACGCCGGCGCGCTCCTGGCCCTCTACTACTTCTGGCCAGCACCGGAACCCCTCGTCCCCCAGAAGCACGCGTTTGCCCTGGAGGAACAACAGGAAGAGCCGGAAGTGCAGAAGGACATCGAGCTGCCGCCGACCCCGGACCAGGAGGAGCTACCCGACGAGGAGGTTCATGAGGTCGCCCAGGAATTCGAACCCGAACCAGACATCGCCGAGGGGTTCGAGGACTTCGATGAAGACCCCACGGGCCTCGACGAAGGCGCCCTGCTCCACACGGTCCACAGCGGCAGCGGCCAGGACATCCTGCGGTTGGGCAAGGGCGCGCTCTCCGGCGGCTTCAAGAACACCGTCGGCAAGCTGCGAAGGAGCGGGCTGGAAATCGTCTTCGTCTTCGATAGCACCGGCTCGATGGGTGCTGTCCTGGATGCGACCAAGGAACGCATCGCCCGCATGGTGGACGTGCTCCACGCCCTGGTTCCGGATTCCCGTATCGGGATCATCACCTACCGGGACCACGGCGACAGCGAGCGCTACCTGACCCGCTCCGTGCCCTTGAGCCGGGACGTCTACCGTTCGGTCAACTTCATGCAGGTGATCTACGCCGGCGGCGGCGGGGACGAGGAGGAGGCGATCCTGGACGGCCTCAAGCTCGCCACCGACCAGAAGTGGTTGCAGAACTCCCGCCGCCTCGTGGTCCTGGTCGGCGACGCCCCCCCCCACAAGAACACCGAGCGCAAGATCCAGGCGTTGGTCAGGAGGTTCGCCAGCAATGGCAGGTCCTTCGTGCATGCCTTCGTCACGTCTCCGAACGGCCATGGTGAGATGGCCAAGGAGACCCAGGCGGCATTCCGGAAGATCGCCAGCGCCGGTAAGGGTGAGTGCCTCGACTTCGAGAAACAGGACAAGATCCTCACAGCGGTTCTGAGCCTGGCGTTCGGCCGCGCCTACAAGAAGAGCCTGGACGAGGTCTACAAGCTGGTCGACAAGCGCAACGAGAAGATCTCGATCCTGGCCCAGGAGATCGTGCGCAAGGCCGACCGGGAACAGCTGCTCAAGCAGTTCTCCCGCCAGCCCGTCCGGGACGACCTGGTGCGGGCCATCCTCCAGTCCCGCAGCCGCGCCTGCACACTGCACCTGATCGACTTCCTGAAGATGCCGAGTCTGCCGTCGGAGGGCAGGAATGCCGCATCGTACGTCGTTCAGCGGCTCCTGAATCTGGACGACCCGCCCATCGATCCAGAGCGCTCCACCCCGATC
>QJVU01000206.1 GCA_003235605.1 Planctomycetota bacterium
AACGCTGCAGTCCCTGGGCGTTGCCCATGTTCAATGCAATGGCCAGCCTGGATTCCAGATCCATTGAGGTGCCGACCGCATCGATGCGAACCTTCTTCGACAGCGCCCTGGGGCTGATGCCATGCTTCTTCAGGAGAGACTTGATCTCTGCTGAGGCCACTACCTTGCGCGCTGCCAGGGTGTCCTGGGCGCGGCTGATGGGCAGCCACACGTTGTTCCACCACCAGCCACGCTTGTCACCATCCAGCTTCATCAACGCAAACTCCATGTTGATCAGGTTGGCGCCGACGCGGCGTATGAACTTGCGTGATTTCTTCAGGATGTTGTCATTGTAATCCGGCAGCACATCGTGCCACTCGTTGTTGGCCTTCAGCGAATTGATGGCGTCTTGCTTCGCCGCCTCGAACTCGCGCAGCTGCTTGGCGCTGATCAGCTTGCTCTTCAGCCGGCCCAGGTGTTCCAGGTTCTTCACCCAGTCCTGGAGATCACGCACCTGCTGTACCGTCATGTCCTTGATGTTCATCCGGCTGGCGATCTCGATTGCCTCCGGCGGAACCAGGACCTCTTCGCCCGCTGCCATCTTCTCCGCAACGAATGCGGACAATGCCTGGCGCTTACTCCGCTCGGCCTCGCTCACATTCTTGAAGTCGTAGGCTTCGAGCAGGTTGTCGATCTGCTCCAGGTACACGCCATCTATGTTCTTGCGGATGCCCGGGCGCTGGAATTTCTTGAAGTACCGGCGCTGACCAGCGAGTGCATTGCGTGCGTCACGCACCTGCATATACAACAGATGGTTAATTATCTGCTCCCGCTTGGCCTTTGCGGCAGCGATATTATCTTTCTGTTTAACTGCAGCGCCGGCTTCCTTGGCCTTCCGGATCGTGGCGGCCAGGAACTTGCCAGGCTTCAGATCCCTGGCCGGCATCTCGGCAACCATCCGCTTCGCTGCATTCTTCAGGACCTGGCGCGGGATACCAGTAGCGCCGTTGATACGGTCCAGTGCCTTCAGCTCTGTGTATATGAGTTCGGCACGTTCCCTGTGCATCAGCGCATCCTGCGCAGCGAACTCAAGTTGAACTGGACTCTTGGGTGAGAAGGCCAGGGACTGGTCAACGATCTCCCTTGCTCGCTCCAGGGCTTCGACCTTCAGCTCTTTATGGGATGCCTGGTCTTTGATCAGGGCATCGCCAGATTCATAGCCAAGCAGTTCCGCAGCTATATCGAGCGGCATGCCATTCGACACGGCGATACTGTTGACTCCCCTTGGTAGATTCTGGATCACCTCCTTCGGGTAAGTTGCTTCGATCTCATCCTTGTCCAACTTAAACGGGTCGAGTCCTTCGATCCCGGAGCCTGTCTGCAGGAACGCCCGGCTGATGTAGGTACGAGTAGCGACCAGGCTTTCAATGATCCGCTCGCGTTCCTTCTCCACCTGAGCCTTGTGCTCGGCGGTCAACCGCTTCATCTCCCGCTCCACCATCACCGAGTCCAACTTGGCCCGGCTGATCTCCCTGTTCTCAAGCGCACGCTCGATGTAATCCTGGTACTCCGCCTCGGTCATGCCGGCTTCCCTGGCATCCTTGAACAGGGGCTGCACCTGGAGCTGCTCTTCAACCTGGGCGAACATGTCATCCGCGTTCAGCATTGACTCGAACACGCCGCGCACTTCGTCTGTCAGATCCACGTTGAGTTCCTGCACGCTGCGGTACAGGCTGACGAGCCAGTCGCGGAACTTCGCGAACGCACTGGCCAGGTCCTTGTTCGGAGCCTTGCCCTCGCGCAGGTATGCCTCGAAGCCGCGTGCAAACATCTCGTGCTGATCGACACCGATCTCCCTGGCACTGCGCAGTCCCATCCACTTGACCACGGCGTTGAGGTCCTTCTGGATCTCAGGGGACTTCTGGGCCAGGACGCGCATGCGCTCCAGGAAGAAGTGACCTGACTCGTGCAGGAAGGTGCTCATGTCCGCAGTCTCGAACAGGCGGATGCGTGCCTCACCGTCGAAGGTGATGTCGCCGCGCAGGGTCTGCTCGTAGGCAGTGATGCTCAGGCGCGTGTCATCGAAGATAACGTAGTTGTAGGTGTGTTCCCGGGGAGTGATGCCACCTTGGTTCACCTGCTTGTTGAACAGCTCGATCTCCGACGGCGCCACACCCCGGTCCTTAAGGTACGCCCGGATCTTGGCGGGGCTGTCGATGCGGCGGCTACGCGGCACACCTTCGTTGGCCCGGTTCATGTCGATGATGGCTGCGTACAGCTCGCCGCTTATGGCATCAGATCCGACCAGGGCTGTGTCCTGGATGTCCCATTGCGCACTGGCAGCCCGGCTCGCGCCATCGAGGTACTTGGTAGCGGGGATGCCGTTGGCCAGCAGCTTGTCGCTCGCCAGCTTCTGACTGCCAAGCCTGGCCGCCAGGTCGAGGTAGATCTCGCGCCCGGTCTGCGGTGCTACACGCTGGACCTTGCGCTTGTCAACGTTCGGGTTCGCCCGCACCAGGCGGTCCAGGCTCCGGTACTTGATGCCCTCGTATTCGTAGTGGCCCAGGTTCATCTCAGCCACCAGCGCCTGGAGCTTCGCCGGCTGGGCGGCCAGGGGCGCATTCCAGTTCAGCATCTCCTCCTGGGCAATGTTCATGTCCAGGGTGTACAGCCGGCCCTCGCCGACGCCATGCTCGTTCTGCCGGCGGTAGAAGTCTGCCACCTCCACCAGGTCAGCCGCGTAGATCCCGT
>QJVU01000258.1 GCA_003235605.1 Planctomycetota bacterium
GGACGGGCGTCCGGCACGTCATCGTGACCTCCGTTGGTGATTACCTGCCGTTCCCGTTGAACCTCGTGGCGCCGAGGAAGCTGAAGAAGACGGGGCAGTACGTGAAGGTGCCCCGGGAGAAGAACGTCCACTTCTTCAAGGAATTGGTCACCAGCCATCCACCGTCGCCGCCGGCAGCCGACTATCCTCTCGAACACGTGGCGCTCCTCCAATACACGGGAGGCACTACCGGCGTGTCGAAGGGGGTGATGCTGTCCCACCGGAATCTGTCGGCGAACGCGCAGCAGTGCCGTGCCTGGGTCCCGATCGCCGAGCCGGGCGGCGAGGTCGTGCTGGTGTGTCTTCCCTTGTTCCACGTCTTCGGCATGACGGTGTCGCTGCTTTGGCCGATCAGCATCGGCGCCCGTCTCGTGCTCGTGCCCAACCCGCGGGACACGAAGCACCTGGTCCAGAGCATCACTCGCTATCGGGTAACTCTCCTTTCCGCGACGCCCACCCTGTTTGTCGCCATAAACGGGTACCCCGGCATCGACCGCCTTGACGTATCCAGCGTCAAGGCGTGCTTCTCCGGCTCCGCGCCGCTGCCCGGGGAAGTGCTCCGGCGATTCGAGGGACTCACGGGCAGCAGGATCACGGAGGCATACGGCCTCACGGAGACTTCGCCGGTGACCCACGCCAACCCGCTCAACGGGGTGCGCAAGATCGGTTCGGTGGGGGTCCCGGTGCCTGACACGGACATGAAGGTCGTGGACGTGGAGACGGGTCGCAAAGAGCTGCCGATCGGCGAGGAAGGGGAGCTCTGCATCCGCGGAC
Organism: Planctomycetota bacterium; assembly: GCA_003235605.1. The sequence continues at coordinate 814 of QJVU01000258.1, forward strand.
CCCAGGTCATGGCCGGGTACTGGAATCGCCCCGAAGAGACCGCCCACACTCTGCGTGACGGCTGGGTGTACACCGGTGATCTCGCCCGTGTGGATGAGCAGGGGTACACCTGCATCGTCGGGCGCAAGAAGGACTTGATCGTAGCCTCCGGCTACAACATCTACCCGGACGAGGTCGACGGCGTGCTCCACACCCACCCGGCGGTGCTGGACGCCGCGACCATCGGCGTGCTGGATCCCCGGCGCGGGGAAACCGTCAAGTCCTTCATCGTGCTCAGGCCGGGGAGCAGTGCCAGGGAAGAAGAAATCATCCACCATTGCCGCGAACAGCTCGCGGCCTACAAGGTGCCGCGGAGCGTCGAGTTCATCCCTGAGCTGCCCAGGAACGCGATGATGAAGACGCTCCGTCGGGAGCTGCGGGACCGTGAGCTCGCCCGGCTCGGCCGAGCGGGCGCGGAGCCCTGACAGTCCCGGGCACGCCCGCGAGACGTCCGACGGAATCCCTGGTCGGAGCGAGGTGGACCGGCATCTGACCGGGCTTCTGGGGAGCGGTGACAGATGGCGCAGTTGATGGGGACCCTGCTGTTGGGAGATGCCACCACAGAAGGTGCGCGGAAGGCCGTGAGACGTCTGGGTGGCAGCGTGGCCCTGCCTGAGTGGGACCCTGAGAAGACGTTCACCCATGCCGCCATTTACATGGGGAAGGGCCAGGTTTTCGAGTACCACGCCCGGAAAGCCATCCTGTGGGCAGCCGAAGGCAAGAAGTATCTGCCCTTCGGACGGCCTGAGAACCTGCACGATGATCTGCTTCAGACGTTCGTCCGCGAGGTAATGGACTCGGGATCGACGCCGGGGAATTCGGGTTCCTTCCAGCGATACGCAGGGTGGAAAGTGATCTTCAGGAACCTGGGTGGCGGGTCCCTGGAATCCGGGAGATTGCCCAGCGCGTCCTACTGCATGGAGCTGGTTGCGTACGCCTACGCCCGATCCATTGTGCCACTACGGGATGGCCTGAAAAAGTACCTCGGGTGTCGCGAGCTGGTCGACTGGGCAAGAAGACATGGCTGTCGTGTGTCGGGGGAGTACGGAACCACCGGCGATTTTCTCGATCCCGTCCGCTCCTCCGGAGGGGTGCGTGAACTCTGAATCCGGGGAGGATCGGGGTGGCAGGGCATGGGCAAACGCGGGTTTGACGGACAGGAAACGCGCGACTTCGGATTCAAAGGAAGAAGACTGGTTCTTTTCGTTCTCCATACAGCCTGCTCAGCCGCACCGCAGTGTCTTTGACCTGACCGGCCTTCATCGTTCCGGCCTTCTGTGGACAGGTCTTGATGCATGCACAACACGTAACGCGTTTCTCCCGGTCAATCAGATCGCTGTTCTCTGAGTCGATGGCACCCACAGGACACGCATCCGCGCAGATACCGCATTGCGTACATTGCATACTGTCGACCGCCAGAAAATCGACGCTCCACAGCTTCGTATCTCCTCCATAGGGATAATTGCCGGGTATAGCTGCATCCGAAATCCGATCGACTGCTGAAGCGGAGAGCACCTTCTCCTTTATCCTGCGTCCGAATCCTTCTGCGCGGTTCAGATCCCTTGCGTCAGGACGGCCTTCGGCCGTGGGGGTCTCGGAACTGGAATAGGTCCGCTCAGCCCGTTCCCTCGAGCCGGCCTCACCGCGCCCGCCTTTGCTCCGCCTCCCGGAGCGCCGCCCGCAGGAGCGAGCGCGCCGACCAGCGTGCCACCTCCACGGCGTCCTCGCGCGACAGCCGGCCCAGGTCCAACAGCACGACCACCGCCTCGATCCCGATCGCCGTCGCGATGCCGTGGACCAGCCGTTCGAACTCCGCCGCCGAGAGGCGGCCGCGAACCGGCACCAGCGCGTCCCGGATCCACAGGTACCGGCGACC
>QJVU01000268.1 GCA_003235605.1 Planctomycetota bacterium
GGACCGCCCGGCGGTCACGCCGCTCTCTCAAATCACGGGTGGCGCCGACGAGTCCGCGATGGACGAGTCCGCGATGGACGAGTCCGCGATGGGCGAGTTCGCGATGGGCGAGTTCGCGATGGACGAGTTCGCGATGGAGGAGTCTGCGATGGACGAGTCCACCGCGGATGAGTTCGCTGCCGACGAGCTGGTGGCGGACGACTTCGCTGCGGACGACTTCGCTGCGGAGGACGAGCTTGCCGCGGGCGACTTCGCTGCGGACGACGAGCTTGCCGCGGGCGACTTCGCTGGGGAGGACGAGCTTGCCGCGGACGACTTCGCTGGGGAGGACGAGTTTGCCGTGGACGACTCCGCTGCGGAGGACGAGTTCGCCGTGGACGACTCCAGCACGGAAGAGCTTGCCGAGATCGAGTTCGGAGACGAGTTCGCAGACGAGTTTGCCGTCGACGAGTCCTACGACTTGAATGCCGAAACGGCCGGAGTTGCGGCCGAGGTCGATGACGACGGTGACCCCCTGTGGGTTCTGGATGAGACAGACGAGCCCTCAGGCTCCGAACTCGAGCCAGCGCTGGTCGTTGGCAGTCGCGATGACGCCGACCCCGGTGAGGGCTGGGAGCCGCTGGATGAGTCGGCCTCTCAGCACGAGGGTGGCGCACCGGCTCCCTACCCGGTGTACGCCGGTGGAGATGCCGACGCACAGGACGAGGAGCCCGAAGCCGCCGAGCAACAGCATGACTACGCCGAGTACAAGGCGCGGTTCGGCCACCGGCGCGAGGCCGCGGAAGCTCCCGGGCCTGAAGGGTACGAGACAGCTGACGTGGTTGGACCACTGCCGCAGCGACGTGGTCGGGGTCTGTTGGCAGCGGCGGCGACCATCCTGATCCTGGGCTTGGCAGGAGCGGCGTACGTCAAGCCGCAGGCCTTCCTGGACCTGTTTGGCATCAGGCAGGAAGCGGTTGAAGTGGTGAACATCAGTCGGCCGGGACTGGATGTGGACCAGAAGGAACCAAAGCCGCCGGTGGTCAAGCAGCCGGTAGCCGAGCCGCCGGTGGTCAAGCAGCCGATAGTCGAGCCACCGGTGGTCAAGCAGCCGGTAGTCGAGCCGCGGGTGGTCGAGGGGCCAACGAAGCCGCCGGCTGTGAAGGACCCGGAGGTCGAGCCTGTGGTGAGGCCAGAACCGCTTGCGCCCCTGGTTCCCCCGGCGCCCGAGGCGCCCGCCACCGGTGTGACTGCCGTGCCACTGAAAGATGCGGATCGGATCCCCTTCGGGGCGGACGGCGAAGGCGGCTACATGAAGGGGATCGGCAGGGATGGCCTGCCCAGTTCCAACGCACCGGAGGCCATCAGGAGGGATCTTGACCTGGTGCTGGGGAGCAAGGCGTTGGCCCAGCTCATGAACAACAACATCTTCCTGGGTCGGGTCAAAGCTCTGGACAGCACCTACGTGACCCTACGGTTGGAACGTGGCGAAGTGACCCTGCCGTTGGTCGACATCCGGATCCTTACGCACCTGGCACAGGACGAGTACCGGAGCCTCCAGAACCTCGGCAAGGACGGGTTTGTCTACCTGCGGAACGACAACCGTCTGGCCGGCGTGATCGTGGCCCAGCGGGACGACGCCGTCGTTCTCCAGGTGAAAGCCAACCGCGTGGTCATCCCCAAGAGCGAGATCGAGCACGTTCAGGAAACCGAGACCAAACGGGACGTCCTGTTCAGCGAGGAAGACACCCTCGAGAAGGACGACTGGGTCCGCCGCATGGTGGAGGAAGAACTGGGCAAGCGGCGGAGAAAAGGCTCGCAGCCCCCGAAGTGAGCGTCGACTTCGTATCTCCGGGGCTGCTGTTCTTCGGAGTGGCGGAGCGCTAGAATCTCCGGAAAGGCCCCTTTCCCCCTCCTCCGGAGTTCGTGATGCTGCGAGAGAGAGTCGCATGGTTCCGTGCTTTGCTGGCCCTCGTCCTGGTCTTGACTGCCTTGCCGCCGGTCCTGTCCGCCCAGATTGACGATCCCGCCAGGCTGGATGCCGTCCAGGAGTTCAAGAGGTATTTCCGCAGCTACAAGGAATCGGCCGAACGAGTCGCCGCTGTGGAAACGCTGATGGGCAACGAGTGCGTGCCGGCCGCCGAAGAACTGGTCAAGCTCCTGAGCCACAAGGAGGACGCGATCCAAAGGACTGCGATGCGGGTCATTTCGACCTACAAGGATGGGCGCACCTTCATGCCGTTCATCGAGCAGCTGCCGGACATGAAGGACCCGCAGCGGCAGGGCCTGCTGATCGAGGTCATGGGGCGGGCAGGGATCTATGACGCTCTGCCGGCAATGCGGCAGATCGCCCTCGACAAGAACGCCAACGCCTTCGTCAAGGTGCAGATTGCCAAGGCATTGGAGAGAATGAAAGCTGAGGGCAGTGAGGACGTCCTGGTGGCTTTCCTGAAGGACAAGGAGCCACTGGTCCGCATTGCTGCGCTGGATACCGTGGGGACACACCGCGTTCGGAAGACCAACTCCCTGGTGGTTGCGCTCCTGAACGACAAGCTGTGGCAGGTCCAGGCCGCCGCAATCGACGCCGTCGGCAAGGTGCGTATCGAGGAGGCCATCGACTCCCTCATCGAGCTGATGCGGAAGGGTGGCCGCCTGAAGGAGCAGTGTGGGGATGCCCTGTTCCTGATCACGACCAGGGACTATGCGCTTGACCCGGACGCATGGAAGAAAGGCATCGACACGC
>QJVU01000440.1 GCA_003235605.1 Planctomycetota bacterium
CCTCACCAGATAGACCAGCACGAGGCCAGTGAGGATGAAGAAGCCGCCAGAGAGAACCGCGCAGGTCGCTGCCTTGCCGAAGGTGGAGTTGCGGGCAGCTTCGATGGACTGCTGCAGCACCGCCTTCTCGCCAAGGGCGCGAACCACCCAGATCTTGCCGATGTTGCTCCCGGAGACCATCAGGAACGGGGGCACGAGGATGACCGCGAACAGCGGGTTGATCACGTAGGGCACCAGGCACAGCAGCACCGTCAGCACACCGAACCGCCAACCAAGACGGCGCATCAGGGGGTTGGCCTCCAGCTCGAGCCTGGGGGTGACCAGACGGGTGCTGATGATGTCGCCCAGACGACCCAGCAGGATCAACCCGCACAGCACGTGGCGAAAGGAACTCCAGTCGACGACCTGCTGCGGCGGGTGCACACAGAGCAGTGAGAGCATCGGTTCTCCGATCGGGGAAGAGCGTCTACGTGACCGAGCCCAGGACCTCGACCTTGCTCTGGCCGCCTCCCAACGGCGAGACCCGGACCTGGATCCCAATCCGCTCGGCGGTGCCGGCGACATGGGAGATGAGTCCGATCTTGCGGCCGCTGGCCTGGAGGGTGTCGAGGGTAGCAAGCGCGGTGTCGAGGGTCTGGGTGTCGAGGGTGCCAAGGCCCTCGTCGATGAACAAGGACTCCACCGGCGTCTCGTGGGCGGACAGTGAGGCCAGCGCCAACGCCAGCGCAAGGGACACCAGGAAGGTCTCACCGCCGGAGAGACTGTGCACGCCCCGGATCTCTTCGGCCATGTCCAGATCCACGACCTGCAGGTCGAGGTCATGGCCGGGCACCCTCATCAGACGGTAGCGCGGGGCCAGCTCTGCCAGGTGGTGGTTGGCGGTCCCTAGGAGCACGTCCAGGGTGAGGCTCTGGGCAAACACCCGGAAGCGTGCCCCATCCTTCGAGCCGATCAGGTCGTCGAGGGCCCGCCAGACTCGACAGGCCTCCTCCTGGGCTGCGATCTTCGGTTCCAGCGTCGCCAAGATCCGCCGCTCGTGGTCGTCCAGCTCCAACTTGACCCTCGTCTCCTGGAAGTCTGCCTGCGCAGCCTCGAAAGCCCTCTCGGCCTGGTCCCTGGCAGCCTGCGCGGCCGCGGAGTCCTGCTCGTCGGGTCGCCCCTGCCAGTGCTTGTCCTGGACCCGGGTTCGCTCCGCAATGATCGTGGTGGCTTCCCGACAGCCGCGCTCCAGCTCGGCCTCGCGGCGGGCCTCTTGCCGGCAGCGCCGGGACTCCGCCGCGAAAGCGTGTTGCAGGTCCGTGGCCAGGCGCCGGGGCTCACCGGTGATTCCGGCGTCTGCCAACGCGGCAGCCACCGCCTCCAGGAGCGTCGGCTCGGTTCCCCGGAACCCCTCGGCACCACCACCCAGCAGACCGCGCAGCTGTGCGAGGATTGGGCTGGCGGCGTCCAGATCGCGTGCCGCGGCTGCGGCCGTGGCTTCCTGGGCACGGTACTCCTCCACCTTGCGCAGACACTCCGCGGCGAAGTCCTGCGGGTTCCCCTGCAACCGGTCCTGCCAGCGGTTGGCACAGGCGCCCATTGCGGCATCCATTGCGGCATCCATCACGCAGGCCAATTCCTGGACGAGATCCTGCTGGCTGCTGCGCAACTGGTCGTGACGGCTCGTGGCGCCGAGCAGCTCCCCCTCGTGGTTGCGGAGCTGCTGCTCCTCCGAGTGCAGGACGTCGACCGCCGCCAGCCAGAGCTGCCGCTGGTTCTCCACCGCGGTGTCCGCGGCCTGCTTGGCACGCTCGAGGGCGATGACTGCGTTCTCCTCGGCCTGGACCTCCTCCAGCTCGCCGCCGAGAGCGGCCAGGCGGGCGTGCAGTCGCTGGCTGTCCCGGGTGTGCTCGCGGATCTCCGGCACCAACTCCGCCACCACCACCCTGAGGTCGCCCTCGAGCTTCCCCAACGTCTGCTCGTGGGCCTCGAGCTCGGTGGCGGCTTCCTGTTCGGCGCGAACCTGGTTCTGGAGATCCGTCTGCGAGGTGGTGATCTGACGCTCTACCCGGGCCACCTCGCTGCGCAGCTCCTGGACACGCTCCCCGAGACCGGTCTCGACCAACCCGTGGGGCGAGTCTGCTGCCTGGAACGGGTGCTCCGTGGCCCCACACAGGGGACACGGTTCGCCGGCCACGAGCGCCTCGCGCCGGTCCGCCAGGCTCATCACCTGCTGGGCACGGTGCCAGGCCCGGTCGGCTTCCGCCAGCTGGACCTTGAGGGGACCGAGTCTCTCGCCGGCGCTGGCAACCAGCCGCTGTGCGTCCACCTGCTTGGCCTTCGCCCTGGCGACGCGCTCTCGTACCCGCGTGACCTGGGCTCCGGCGCTCTCCATCGCGCTCAGGCGTCCCTCGACCTTCTGGAGCAGGAACCGTTCCGACTCCACGACCTGGCGTCGCTTCCGCAGGGCCTCGGGGTCAGCCGCGGCCAACTCGTTGGCAGTCTGTGTCCGCGCTCTCTCTGCGCCCCGGAGCGCCTCGTAGAGGGTCGCCCTGCGCCGCCCGGCCTCCTGGTGCTGGGCCCTGAGCTCCGCCAACCGCTCCTCCAGGGCCAGTCGGTCCCGGTCCAGACCGGCGAGCTTGACCGAGCCCTCCCGGTAGCGGACCAGAAGACTCTGCCAGCGGGGCCATTCGCTGGCGAGACCCTCGATACCCGCGTGGGCCCGGAGC
>QJVU01000028.1 GCA_003235605.1 Planctomycetota bacterium
GAAGGAGGTCGGGAGCGGCAACTGTCGTGGTCGGCGGCGGGCTCGTCAAGGGTGACCTTTGGCCCGTCCGGGCTGCAACCGTGGGACGGACGGGGTAGAACTGCGGGCACGATGGGCCGGCGACCAACGAAACGGATTCTGCCCCCCGTGTGGTCCTGGAGTTGCGCCTTGATCGCCACCGCGGGGCTCGTCGCCGGCCCGTGTGGGGCGCAGAAGGACTCCGAACGCGCAGAGGATCCCCACGCCGTGGTGTTGGTGCCGGACCGCTGTGGCGAGTCCGAGGGAGCGCCCCCCGCCAGGAGCCTGGGCACCCTCGTCCTGCTCACGGACCTGACACCCCAGGATGACTACTACCGTGTCGTCGAGCTGTTGGAGGAGGGCAAGAAGCCCGCCGCCACGGTCCGCTACCCGAAGGGCGACATTGCCCAGTGTGAAGGCGAGCTCAGGCGTCTTCTTCCGGAGCACGTGCTGGTGGTGACACGTCCCGAGCACATCGAGGCGAACCAGCACTTCGCGCTGCTCGAGCTGGCCGCCTCCATGGACAAGGACCCGTTCGTGGACTTCACGATCGGATACGTCACCGGGGCCACGGCCGAAGAGGCGCTGGCATTCACGAAGCGGTTCCTCGAGATCGGCAGGAAGAGGAACGCGCTGCCCAAGACCGTCTTCGACTTCGGTCCGGCGAAGAGCAAGAGCCTGGAGGAGGGCGGCCCGGTCCCCCACGAGCTGGCCAAGGGCTGGAAGAAGACCTGGGTCTACCACGGCACCGCAGCGGAGATGCGCAAGCGCGCCAGCAGGCTCCGCGGGCATGGGGTACTGCACGCGGGGGGCCACGGTGAACCGGAGCGCATCGTGGACGGGCTCACCGCGCGGGAGCTGCGTAGCCAACGCTACGACCTGTCGCCAGCGCTCTATTTCAGTGGCCCCTGCTACTGCGGAGTCACGGCAACGTGGTACCGACCGGGAGCCGGGGCAATCGACGTGGTCCGTGTCGAACCCATGAACTCCTTCGCCCTGGCCGTTCTCGCTTCCGGGGTGACTGCCCTGTTCGCCGGTCTCGACCCGGACCGGTTGGAGCAGTCGTCCCAGGAGCTGGAGCACCTGTGGGTCCACGGAGATGCTCTCGGTCACGCCATCAAGGCAACCTATGACGGCACCACCGTGGCCCTGCGGCAGTCCGAGTATCGCCTGTTCCGCTACCAGAAAGGTGGTCCGCGTCCGCAGAAGACCCTGGCCATGACCATGATCGGAGGTGGGGCCAGCCGGGTGCTCTACGGCGATCCCACCTACGTGCCCTTTGCTGCCAGCGCAAAGCCGACCTTCCCGGTGCGCACCAGGAGCGGGCGCGGGACCCTCACCATCGATTGGAAGGCGCGGCAGAAACCGCCCGGTTGGCTGGCCATCGACGTCTACCGGTGCGGCGGGCAGTGGACCAACCGTATCGCCTTGCGTGAGAAGATTCCGTTGCCCCTGGCACGTCAACTCAAGTCCTTCGAGGTCAAGAAGCTCACGTCGAAGGCCGGTCCCCTTCCCGGGAGGTTCCCGACGGCGATGGTCGAACGGTGGGGAGGCGAGGCCTACCTCCACGTCTACGTCGTGTTCGAGCCGGGAGGACTGCCCGTGGATACCCGCAACCTGGAGGCCCGGTTCGTGTTCCGCAAGTAGGTACCGCGCCAATCCAGGCGGGATTGCACTACACTGGCCCCATGCTGCCACCGTCTCGCGCCACGTTGTTCCCGATCCTCGCGTTCCTGTCGGCCGGTCTTCTCCCAGGCCAGACCTACGTGGTCTCACCCCCCGGGTTTGCGGCCAACACCGGTGGCGCCCAGTCCTGGGGCGTGGCCGCATACCCCGATGGCCGTTCGCAACTGGCGGACGGGAACTTCCGCAACCAGCAGATGACCTTGAAGGGCATCTCCTTCCGACTGCCCTCACCCACGTCGGGCTACTGGAACCCGGGCCGCTCGTTCTCCAACGTGAGCCTGCGCATGTCCGAGACCCACATTCCCAACATGACCGGCACGTTCAGCACGAACGTGCTGCTGAAATCGACGCTGGTGTTCCAGAGTCCGGTCACGCTGCCGTTCGTCACGGGCCCGCACGTGAGCATTCCGGCCCCGTGGTCGGTGAGCTTCCCGTTCAGCACCAACTGGCTCTATACCGGCAAGCTGGACATCCTTGCCGACTTCGATTTCACGGGCGGCAAGCTGACGAACGCCCAGGCCTGGACGACCAATCCCAACGCCTATCCCCTCGACGCACCTGCGGGCAATTCCGCGGCGTACTCCCTGCCCACGGACCTGGGCAACGTTGGGGCCGCCGGCTGCGTGGACAGTGGGTCCATCGTCACCACGCTCTCCGGCCGCGCCTTGATGTCGGTCGTAACCTACGCGGCGAACGATCCCTTCAACACGCTTGCCGGAAGGCTCGTCATCGCGCAGTCAGGTAACAGCTTCGGCGCGAACACGAAGGCGGTCACCGTGTTCGGATTCCTACCCTCTGCGACCGGCACACCCTTCTCCGCGATCTCCTGCAACAAGGTCCATGTCGGCCTGACCAGTCCGATGTTGCTTTCGTACACCACAACCGACGCCATCGGCCGGGTCCCCAGCCACCATCCCGCAACGGGGGCGAACGGGATTCCAATGCTGCCCGCGTACGTCGGCATCCCGATCGTGGTGCAGGGCGCGTGGCACGACACGAAG
>QJVU01000659.1 GCA_003235605.1 Planctomycetota bacterium
CCTGTCGCGGGTTGCAGTAGGCCACCGCCACCTTGCCCCGGGGGGCGTAGCTCGGGACTTTGCAGCCCGCCCTCGCCGCTGGGGGCGATCGGTTGCGTCTTGCGTGCTGGCAGCTTGGCGGTTTCCGGCCACACCACCACCGGGCGCTCCGGCGGGGGCTGCACTGCAAGCGGGTGCAGGGGTGGGGTCTCCAGCTTGATGACGGGCTCGTCCTCCTTGGGCTGGCGGAACCCGCTGATGTCGTATGCCTCCGACAGCGGGACTTCGAGGCCGGCCTGCACTGCCTTCAGCAGGCGCTCCAGCTCCTTGCCACGGTCCAGCGGGACGTCGGCGCGGAGGCGGAAGTGGGGTGCATGGGACAGCTCCTGGGGCCCAAAGTTCAGCTCGATGATCGCGTCGGAGAGGAAGGTCTCCAGTACCTCGCTCATCTGGCGGGCGTCGCGCATGAGGATCATGAACTGCTCGTCCTGCATGACGTTGGCCTGCACGTTGTTCAGGCCCGCAGGGTTCGCGTCCGTGGTCCCGGTCTGCCCGAGCACCAGCTTGCTGAGTTGCTTGTCCGACTCCTCGATGGTCTCCTGGTGCACCTGCCCCGCACCCTGCCCGGGCTGGCTCACCTGGAAGCGGGTGCCCCGGGGGAAGCGGAAGCTGGAGTTGCCGCCGATGTTCTGTAGCTGGTCGTCGGCGTCCTTCAGGTCGTCGCGGTCAGCCGTGCTGTCCTCGTCCACCTCCAGCCACCGCCAGGGCTTGCCGAACAGCTCCAGGAGGATCATGCGCTCCCGCGCGCTGAACCGCTTGAAGAAAGACCAGTACAGGCACCGGCGGGACAGCCCCTCGCGCTCCGGGTAGTCGCCGAACAGCTGGGGGGTCCAGTAGATGAACTTCAGGGGGGTGTCGCGGAGCGCGATGCCGTACTCGGCGAAGGTGCCGGCCACGAGATCGTCGTAGACCCGCAGCTCGCGCTCGGGACCGTAGTGCAGGCGCCTGGGGTGGATCCAGGCCAAGTCCTTCACCATCCAGTTCACCGACCCGAAGGTGGGGTGCACCGGGGTGGGCATGTTGGGGAGCAGGGGCGTCAGCACCCACTCGATCTCCAGCGCGGAGCGTCCGTCGAACAAGGCCCAGGCCAACTGATGGACGCGCTGCCCGAAGTTGGGGAGCTGCTTCACCTGGTTGCGCACCACGTCGGCGAAGAAGCGTGCCTTGTCCTGGTCGATGCCGATGCCCTCCGCTGGCACCACCTCCCAGGGGAGGGCACTGATCGCGCCGAAGCGCTTGTTCAGCACTGCGGCCAGGTGCGGGTCCGTGTCGATCGTCTCGCGCGACAGGTCGGTCAGGAGACGCATGTTCCCCCAGTCCGCGCTCCGCAGTGCGTTCTCGATGATGTCCAGGTTCAGCGCCCGGCCGTACCGGGTGCGCCAGAGGTCTTGTTCTGGCGGCTTGCGCGCGAACATCAGGTCCCTCAGCTGGGCCGCCGTCGTGCTGGCGGGGTCCGTGCGGGGGATGGAACGCAGGTTGATGCTCTGCCGGGTGATGTTCACCTGGGGAGTGTTGAACTGCCCGGCTGCGGGCCGGGAGAGCTTACGGGTGCGCGACATGGGGAAAACCTATCACAGGATTCAGTCGTCCGCGCCTACCAGGGCGCCGACAGCCTTCAGGACGCGGCGACCGAGAGCAGGCCCGGGCTGGCCGCCGCTAGTTTTTGGGGCCATGGCGAGGGCTTGATCCAGAAGCCGGTTCCCGTGCTCCGCCTGCTGGTTGGCTTGCGCGGCGATGGTTTGGGACAGCTTGTTGACCTGCTCCGCCACCTGGCGCAGGGCTTGCGCGGCCCCGAAGGACTGGCCTGCCTGGTAGATCAGCAACTCCCTCGGGCTCAGGTTCACAGCATCAGAGCGGGCAGGTGTGTCCTGCACCGCCACTGAAGCTCCCCCCGGCTGGTTCGCTTGCTGAGGTGCGCAACCGCAGTCTCCCGACACCCTTTGGCCCCGCACCGGCGTGGCACTACCTTGGGGCTCCATTCCTGTTTTCGTTTCCATGTCGTTGTCCTCGCGTATCCCATGGCGCCACACTTGGCGCACTTGAACCAGGGTGCCCTCTCCGTTGTGGGCCGGGGCACCGTCTGCCAGTCATGCTCGCACGCCCCCATCAGAAGCCCCCACCAGACCACGACGCCAGTCGTGCGCCAGCGTAGGGCTTCGGGTCACGCCCACCACCCCCACGCCTGCTCGCCTCCCGGGCGATCCAGGACGCCATGAGGCGGTCCTTGGTGTGCGCAGGTGGCGGCTGGTAGTACAGGCACTCCTCCGTCCACTCCTCGATCTCCGGGTGGGTGTTCAGGTTGTCGTCGCAGGGGATGACCCACTTGCCGGCCTGTAGCTCCGTGAAGATGCTCTCCACGCCGAAGTCGATGTTGTGCTTGTTCACCTTGGTGGTGGTGTGCGCCCGCACCCGTAGGTCGGGGCACTTGGCGACAGCGAACTGGCGGATGAAGTCCTGGGCCGTGTTGCCCTCCACCGCAATCATGGCGCCGAAGCGCTTGTGCTTCTCGATCACCTTGTCGGCGATGGTGGGACCGCTCCACCTCCCGGTGTCCACGTCCACGATCTGGCGCCGTCCGTCCTCCAGGAGCTGGAAGGTGAAGAGGCACGTCTGGTCGTGCTTCTCCGTGGTGCCCACCGCGATGTCCACCCCGCAGTAGACGGGGT
>QJVU01000190.1 GCA_003235605.1 Planctomycetota bacterium
GTCGAAAGGGCAGCACCACGGAGTGTACGCACCTGCCCGGCCCGAGCCAAGCGGGACGGCTTCTGCTCTGCTCAACGACCCCTGGGCACCTTGAGCTTCCTGGCAACGAACCGCCCCACGTCCGCGAGGAGCTTGTCCTGGTCCAGGGCGAAGAGGTGCCGCCGGGGCGCGCCTTCGGAATCGCCGCTCTGGCGACAATCCTCCAGCATCGCCTTGTAGGCCTTTCGATAGGCCCCCGGCCCGGCGTGAAAGAACTTCACGTAGACCTCCGCATGATCGCAGTACTTGGCGAACTCCGTCGGCCGAAGCAGCTCCAGGTCCGCCAGCCGTTGGCTCACCCCGACCAGGAGATCCTTGTAGGTCTTGGTGACATAGGGCAGCTTCCTGCCGGTCAGCGCGCGCATGCGGGCGATGTGGGCCTCGCCCACGCAGGCCCACCGCGGCTCGTCGTCGCCGTAGCGCTGGGTGAAGAACAGGTACGCCAGGTGCCAGGCCAGGGCCGCCTCTCTCTCGGCTGCTCCCTCACCGTAGACCGCGACCATCACCCGGCGGCCCTCGACGTGGACGTGCGCCCCGAGGAACTGGTCCTTGGGAGCCTGCTCATCGAGGGCGGCGTGTTCGTCCTCGTATCGGTGGATGACGACCATCGGGAGCTCCGCGGGTCGGTAGGCACCGTGCAAGCGGACGAACTCCTCCCTGACCGAGGCGGCGCACTTCTGGACACGCTTCACCGCTGCGGCGGGGACACCACGACGCACGCAGTAGAGGATGCCGTCCTTTTCGACCTGCGAGTATCCCTCGGGCAGCTCGGGCCAGCGCGGGAGGGAGCAGGTGATGGATTGGACGGCGGCAAAGAACGGGTCGCGAACACGTGCGAGCAGGTCGCGATGAACCCACAGGTAGGTGTGGATGCCCCGGCACGGAAACCGTCGGTAGGCCAGGATGGTGACCCGGTCCTGGTGGATCGGGTCCTTCTTGCTGTCCGAGATGACATGGGGCACGGGCTCCGCCACGACCTTGCTTTCCTGGGCCTGCGCCAACTTCATCTGGCTCGACAGATCCCGGAAGGCCTGCGCCAGGGGACTGGCAGCCCCGGGCACCTCCATGACCGAGATGGACAGCTCGTTCTTCTTGTCGTCCTCCTTGTCGTTCTCCTTCTTGTCGTTCCCCTTGCCGTTCTTCTCGCCGTTGTCCTTGCCGTTCTTCTTGCCGTTGTCCTTGCCGTTCTTCTCGCCGGGAAGCCGGATCCAGAGAGTGAGGCGCTCTTGCTCCCGGCGTCTCCGGTCCACGAGCACTCTCCACGCCGCAGGAAGTTGGATCGCTACCTTCCCGCTAGCATCCCGGTACTCCTTGAACGCTGGCTCGAGCGCCGGCTTGCTTTCCTGGGCCACGACGCTTCCTGACAGCACGGTCAGCAACGTGAGCACGGCGGCCGCGCGGCCCGCCAGATGCAGGCCCAGTTCCGGGACAGCGTAGCGAACGCGGCTCACGGCTTTCGGAAAGTCCTATTTCAGGGGTCGGTCCAGGATCGGGTATCTGCGCCAGTCCTTGTAGTCGAAGTGCCACCACTCCCAGGGGTAGACCTCGAAGCCCTCGGCCTCCATGGCCTGGCGCAGCACCTCGCGGTGCCAGCGCCGCAGCGACGTGCTGCCTGGGTAGTCCGCGTACGCCCTCGCGGTGAACTCGTCGTAGCCGCTCACCATGGGCAGGACCTCGCCAGTCTTCCTGTCCACGAGGCCCAGGTCGACGGCACAACCCCGGTTGTGGCGTGACCCCTTCTGGGGATTCGCCACGAAGTCCTTCTTGTCGTCGGGGGTGGCGTCCCAGAACATCTTGGTCACCCGCCAGGGGCGGTAGGCATCGTAGACCACGAGGCCCATCCCGCGGGCGGCGAGCTGCTTCTGCACCCGTGCCAGCGCTTCCGCGGCGGGCTTCTGCAGCATCGCCCGGGCGGCCTCGTAGAACTTCATGTCCATGAAGTTGTTGGTGGTGGCGTAGCGCAGGTCCAGCTTCAGGTCGGGGATCAGCTCCTGCAGCTCCACCAGCTCCGGCTTGCGAAACTCCCCGGACTCCTCGGGCTTGCGCACTGCTGCTGCCATCGCCCGCAGGCGCTCCGGGGGAAAGCGCCGTTGGATCTTGAAGGTGACGCCGTCGTCGGGCCCCACGCCACGCCGGGGGAACAACACGCCGCCGACGGTGACGCCAGTGACCCTGCCGGCCTCGTCCCTGCGGAAGGTGACGGCTTCGCCCCGGTACATGCCCTCGTCGGGCAGGCGGAACCTGTCGCTTCCGGCCTTTGGGTCAAGGCCATTGGGGTCTTCACCTGCCGGCAGCAATGGATAGCCGGCAAACCACTCGATCAGGATCATCAGCTGGCCGCAGCGCTCGTAGACGTACAGCACGTCGAAGTCCCAGCCGTATTCGCCGACGAGGGGCAGCCACTTCCTGGGGCAAGGCTCCGGCCGGTACGTGGCCACCTTCGCGAGCTGCGCCCGGTTCCATCGGATGCCGCCGTCCTCGAGGGGCAGGTACTGGCCCCCGAAATGGAAGCGGTCGTCGGCAATCAGGAACACGCCGCTCTTGCGCAGGCGCTGGCGAAAGCCGAAGGGCGTGTCGGCGAGCAGCTCCTGGTCCCGGGCATAGATCTCCACGAGCGGTCCCGACCGTCCCCGGCGGTACCAGCCGGTGACAGCCTTCCTGGTG
>QJVU01000049.1 GCA_003235605.1 Planctomycetota bacterium
GGCGATGGGCCACGACCCGGATGAACTCGGGCGCAAAGGAGTCGAGGGTATCCCGCCGGCGGGCGGTGAAGTCGATGAGCTCCTTGGACTCGGTGGAGTCCTTCGTCAGGGCAACGTCGTAGTCCGTGCGCAACAGCGTGAGGAGGTTGGGCAGACGGAAGGCCCCGGTCATGGCCCTCCAGAGATCGGCGAACTCTCGCATGCGCTCAGGATCGCGATGCCTCATGACCTGCATCCCCTGCGGCGCGACCCAGAACTCCTCACCGTCGGTACCGAGCCAGAGATCACCCTTGGTTCCGAGCCAGGTCTCGACCATGGGCAGAGGCAGGCTCCTCAGCCTCTCCAGCCTGCTCGCGGGGATCATCGCGACGAACTTGGGGCTGCCTCGCACGATCAACCGGCCTTGGGGCTGATCGGCCAGGAGGGCATCCTCATCCGGCAGGACGCGGACCGCGAACTCACGGTCGACATCCCGATGGGCCGCGTCGATCACCCGATCGACGGTGGCCATGAGATCCTCGGGGCGCTGCGTTGCCACCACGAAGACGATCAACACCACCGCCGCGGCGGTGATCGCCCAAGCCAACGCTCTCCGCACGTGGGTGCGCTGCTCGGACAGCGTGAGGTTGGCCAGGGCACGGCCCACCTGCCGGTCCAGGTGACCCTCGTCGGCAGCCAACAGGTGCTTGAGGACGCCGGCGGCGAACAGCTGTTCCGCGAGCTCAGGGGAGGCTGGCTCCGAGAAGGTGGGCTCCTGGACGGCAGGGTCGCCGTCCAGGAGCTCGTTGAGACGATCGGCGGGTTCCGGTTGCGCGGTCATGTCGCTGGCGCCCACTTCTGTTGCATGCACTCGAAGAGCATCTTGCGGCCCCGCTGCAGGCGCTTCTTGGTGTTGTCCCAGGTGGTGTTGAGCATCTCCGCCAGCCTGGTGCCGCGGATGTCCTCCTGGTAGCGGAGGCGCACTGCCTGACGGTAGGTGTGCGGCAGGGCATCGATGCAGGCGCGCAGCCGGGTCAGGCGGTCATCTCCGAGGTCGTTTCGGAGCCGCTGCACCGACTCGCAGTGGGTATCGATGAGGTCGAGGGTCTCCGCCTCGGTCACCAGGACCTGGCGGGCCAGGCGGCGCCGATGGGTGAAGATCAGGTTGCGGGCAATCCCCCGAAGCCAGCGGCCGAACGATCGCCGTTGGTCGAACCGGTCGATGATCTTCCAGGCCGTTATCAAGGTCTCCTGGAACAGGTCATCCACGGTGGCCGGGTCCCGGATCACGCTGTGGAGGAAGATGGCCAGGGAGTGGGCGTTCTCCTGGATCAGGGCCTCGAACAGCTTGTTGGAATCGGGCGCGGGCATCCCGAAACGCTTGTCTCGTGGAGTGGGTGAAGGAGACGAAAAACCATCCCCGCCGGGCTTTTTTGTCTCCCCAGATCCACATCGGCACAACCGGACCCGAGAGCCTTGTCCCGCTCCCACCCCCAGTCCTCCCAGCCTATCAACCCGCCTGCGGTTACGTCTTGCC
This sequence comes from Planctomycetota bacterium, assembly GCA_003235605.1. The sequence goes on from QJVU01000049.1 coordinate 1,517, forward strand.
GCAAACAGATCTAGACCGGACATCCGACCACATCGAGCTTCTGAAGGCGCCACGGACATGTCCCGCGGCGCCTTTCGAAGCCCGCCGGATGCCGCGCCCGCACCTGCGGCTGGCCCAGGATCCCCAAGTGCAGGTCCGGGGCAAGTTCCTCTACGCCAACGGCAGCCGCTTCGACCTCAAGGGGGTGACCTATGGGCCGTTTCGTCCCGATGGAACCGGTTGCGAGTATCGCGATCCGGCCACCGTGGACCGGGACTTCGCCGCCATCGCGGCCAACGGGGTGAACGCGGTCCGGACCTACTCGGTGCCGCCGACGTGGTTCCTGGATGCGGCCGAGTTACACGGTCTGAAAGTCATGGTGGGGATCCCGTGGGAACAGCACGTGGCGTTCCTGGACGACCGCCGTGTGCGCCGCCGCATCGTTGCTACCGTGAGAGACGGTGTGCGTCGCTGCGCGGGGCACCCGGCGGTGCTGTGCTTCGCGATCGGTAACGAGATCCCCGCCCCGATCGTGCGCTACCACGGTCCCAGGGCCACCGAGCGTTTCCTGCGGCGACTCTACGATGTCGCCAAGAGCGAGGACCCCCAGGCCCTCGTGACCTACGTCAACTATCCTACCACCGAGTACCTGGACCTCGCCTTTCTCGACCTGCTCTGCTTCAACGTCTACCTCGAGGACCAGCAGAGGCTGGCTGCCTACCTCGCGCGTCTGCAGAACCTGGCAGGCGAGCTGCCCCTCGTGATGGCCGAGGTAGGGCTTTGCAGCCTCTGCAACGGGGAAGAGCGGCAGGCGGAGAGCCTGACCTGGCAGTTGCGCACCAGCTTTCAGGCAGGTTGCGCCGGGGTGTTCGTGTTCTCGTGGACCGACGAATGGCACCGTGGCGGCCAGGACATAGAGGACTGGGCGTTCGGCCTGACGGATCGCAACAGGGTTCCGAAGCCGGCCCTTGCGGCGGTTCGCGACACCCTGGCCACATCGATGCTGCTCCCCAAGGGCACGGCCTGGCCCAAGATCTCTGTGGTCATCTGCACCTACAACGGCGCGAGCACGATCCACGAGTGTCTTCGGGCTGTAGTCAGCCTGGACTATTCGAACTATGAGGTCATCGTGATCAACGATGGCTCCGTGGACAACACCGCCGAGATCGTGCGCCAGTTCGACGTGCGCCTCATCAACATCGAGAAC
>QJVU01000399.1 GCA_003235605.1 Planctomycetota bacterium
GCTTCCAGGATGCTGGCCACGAGCTTGTGCCCCTCGAGGCTCCAGTGACTGTCCTCCAGGGGGTAGAGGAGCGCTCCCTCCGTTGCGGCGGCCTGCATGCGCGGCGCAAGATCCACGAACGGGATCTCCGCCTCCGCACAGAACTCCGCGAAGTGGACCGGAAGCTGCCACGGTTTCCAGCCGAGGCATGGGCTGCCTTCCGGAAACGCGCAAAGATCCCGATACACCCGGAACTTCATGGGTGCATAGAGGACCACCAGCCGCGCGCCGGCCTCCTGGCACAGCTGCTTCGCTTCGCGCAGGGCGGACTTGGTCTTTTCGAATCGTCCGCGCTCGAAATCCCCGTACGTGAGCTCGGCATAGCTGTAGAAGTACATGCGTCGCTGGCCACCCCCCTCGTCAGGGTACCAGCCGAATGTCGATACGTTGATGGGGACGGCCGGGTGGCACAGCCGACGCAGTGCCCGGAATGCCTGCCTGACGAACGACCTCCGCCGCCACTTCCGCCAGCTGATTGTCTGCGACTTCCGTTCCTTCTGCTTCTTCTGTTTCTTCTTCCGGCCGGCCTTGCCCTGGTGGTAGAGCATCGCGTTCTCGAAAGTCTCGTCGTCGTAGAGGTCGTTGCCCTCGAAGAAGAACCAGGCGACGAGCTTCGGCCGCAGCGGCAGTCCATGCCGTTTGAGCACCTCCAGCTGTTGCAGCGAGCCGTACCCGGCGATGGCGAGGTTGGCCACGGTCAGGTTCGTCCGCTTCTCGAGCACCGCGGCACAGGTATCCTCGTCGGACACCCAGTGCCCCTCGACGTAGGAATCACCCAGCAACACGATGTCGGCCTTCTCGAGCTCCTTCCGGTTCCGATACCCATTCGAGTCCGTCGTGAACGACTGTGACTCCTGTGCCCTGAAGGGCAGATTCCACGCGACAGCCATGTCGCTGAGCGGCCTCCCCGACCAGCGGAGGTTCGGAGGGCGCCGGAACGAGAACGTGCTGTCGTCCTGGAAAGCCGTCATCGGCCCGCCCCAGTCCCCTCCCCACCGCAGCCAGAGGCCGAAGTAGTCGACGATGCCGAAGATCGCCGTGACCTCGAGCAGCACCACGATCACAAGGCCAGTGAGCGTCACAGCGACTGCCCGAAACAACAGCCGGCGACGCGGGCCAGCCGCCCAGAGGACATACAAGGACCAGACAGCCACGTAGGTCACCGCCAGGCTCACCGCGAAGGACGTGTCCGACCATGCAATGGCCCAGGGCCGGACGTCGCGGGAAAGCCAGGCGCTCGCGGACCAACAAGCCAAGACCGCGAGGATCGTTACGGTGGTCCAGGTCCATCGGCGATGTGTTGGTGCTCGATTCACTCGGTCGGGGGGAAGTGGCGTCGGGACAAGAGCCGCGGCGGGTCGCCGGCACATCCTACCCCGCAGGGATCCCCGCACCCGTTGCATGTCGCGCACGTGTAACGAAACCAAGCGGCCACGACCGCTCTAGATCCCTTGAGAACGCGCCGTCGTGCTGATGCCGGCGCGGTCGGTCGCTGAATAACGTCCGCCGTTCTGAGCCTTCCCTGCCAGCTCGCGCTCGATGGCCCGGGAGGCCGTGATGACCTTGCGGTCCCGTGCTGATGGCCGGTGCCGCTGCTGTCTGCGAGTGCAGGAGACAACACCCAATGATATCGCGAAGACAATTCATGCAGAGCAGCGCTGCTCTGGGAGCCGGGGCCATGATGACGCCGCTGTCCCGGTTCCTCCAAACGCACCCGGCTGTCCCACTCGTCGCCGGGTTGAGCGATCCGGCGATGCAACCCAAGTTCGTCAACCTCGCCCCCAACGCGCTCCACCCAGCCTTCAAGTACATATCCCCAAGCAACAAGTTCAGGATCCTCGCACAGCAGACCCTGCAGATGACCGGACTCGTGGACGCCAGCAAGAAGCCGTTGGCGACGCCTGTGTGGGGCTATGGCACCCGTGGCGGCGGGGTGACGTGGCCGGGACGGACCTTCGAGGTGCAGCGCGGTCAAGCCATCCAGGTGACATGGGAAAACGATCTTCTGGACGACAACGGCAAGCCACTCCCCCACCTCCTGCCCGTCGACACGTCGCTACACTGGTGCTACAGCCTGCCGGGCTACACGCAGTACAGCATCGCCAACGACGGGGTCCCGATCGTCACCCACGTGCACGGGGGCCATACCGCATTCGCGTTCGACGGCAACCCGGAGTACTTCTTCAGCCCGGGGTTCACGGTCCGCGGCCCCCGTTGGCTGAGCAAGAAGTACCTCTACGACAACGACCAGCCCGCAGGCACTGTCTGGTACCACGACCATGCCCTCGGGATCACGCGGCTCAATGTCTACGCCGGCCTCGCGGGCTTTTACATCATCCGGGATAACCTGGACACTGGCCTGCCGGACAACCCTCTGGGATTGCCCGCCTACCCCTACGAGCTGGCGTATGCGATCCAGGACCGCATGTTCCGCAGCACGGGGGAGCTGTTCTACCCGGCATCCGAAGGCGACCCTTTCTGGGCCGATTTCATCACCGGCGAGGGGGTCCAGAACCCGCCTGACCCCACGGCCCTGGCGGAGTTCTTCGGCGACCACATCGTGGTCAACGGCCTGATCTGGCCCAAGGAGAACGTCGAGCCCCGCAACTACCGCATGCGGCTCCTGAACGGCTGCGACTCCCGCTTCCTGGCGGTACAGTTCCGCCCCGTCCCCATCGACGCCACCGACCTGAAGAAGGCCGGCCAGCCCCTGCCGTTCTACGTCGTCGGCAGTGACCAAGGCCTCGTCGAGACAGCCACGCTGGTGGACGGCCACCTCCTGATGGGCCCTGGGGAACGCTACGACGTCGTGATCGACTTCTCCCAGGTGAAGCCGGGCACCCGCGTGATCCTGGAGAACATCGGCGGGGACGCGCCCTTCGGCGGCACCGTCGGCAATGCCGTCGCCAAGGCAGATCTGTTTCCCGACCGCCAGACAGACCGGATCATGGCCTTCGATGTCGTGCTCCCCCGCAACAACAACGTCCAGGATCGGTTCCAACCCGCCAACATCGCCGTCTACCCCGGCAACAACAACACCGTCAAGCGCGTGCGCAGGGTGGGGCTCTTCGAGGGCAGGGACGAGTACGGCCGGCTGCAGCCCCTGCTAGGGGTCGCCGAGCCCAGCAAGGACGCCGCCGGCAATACCGTCAACGGCACCCTCGCCTGGCACGCACCTACCACGGAGAACCCGGGCCTCAACGACACCGAGATCTGGGAGATCTACAACGCCACCGGGGATGCACACCCGATCCACCTGCACCTCGTGAGCTTCGAGATCCTGGACCGTCAGCCCTTCCGCGCAGACGTCGTCCAGCAGCCGCTCCTCGAGCACAACGGCAAGTTCGGTGTCGGGTTCCACCTGGAGAACATCCAGACCTATGGGCGCGCCAGGCTGCCTTCTGGCGTCGAGAAGTCCCCGAAGGACATGGTTGTGGCTCTTCCCGGCGAGATGACCCGCATCAAGGCGACCTTCGACCGGCCGGGCCGCTACGTGTGGCACTGCCACATCCTCTCCCATGAGGACCACGAGATGATGCGCGTGCTCCACGTGGGGCCGGGAGCGTGATGGCCTGACCGAAGAGAAGCCGAGCAACAGAAGCCTGGAGAGCCCTGGAGAGGGGCGCGAGTGTCACTCCGCTCGCGCCCCTTTTCTTCTCTTGTCCCCCTCACATCCGGGAGGCGAGTACCCCCGGCTGAAGCAGGACGCGTCCAAGAACGAGAAGCAGGAGGACTGACCCAGCCGAGCAGGGTTCTCAGCTAGCCGAAGAGAAACCCGCCTGGACTCCCGCCGTTTCTACCCCTGCCGCGCGCCTTGTTGGAAGGGAGCATCGAAGAATCCGGAGCAACCTCCTGGGGCACGCTCATGAGCCTCCTCAGGAAGTCCTCATCGGCATCCGTCAACACCTCCGGCATCTCCCTGACGGGCCACTCGACGCTCTTCAGGGCCACGTTCACGAGCCCGTCCTCCGACTCCGCAACCGCTTCCAGGTAGAAGATCTGGGTGTGCCCGCGCGCGCGCCGGAGAATCGACTGAAGAGCAAGAAGTCCGCAAGAGCAGGGGGAAACACATCCCTCGAGATGTCCGATCCGGGAGGCGGCGACATCCAGCCAGTCCTTGGCCTGACCCGCCTTCGTGCCTCGCCTTGCACCGTCTGTAAGATCGGTTCTCTTGAGCATGGTCGTTGCGGCCCTTGAAGCAGACATCCCCATGTCCCTCCCTGTGATCCGTGTCCCCGTTTCCCCTGGTATCCCTGCGTCCGAGTGCTGCACGCATCGGACCCTCCTCGAGAGTATAGCCCAAGGGCATGATCCGGTGGTTTCGCAGAGGCAGAGGGCGAACGGGAATCCGCGCGGCAGAGGGTTTTCACGACCCGCCCTGCCACGTGAGGGGCGTAGGGTCACCAGACCACGCATCCCCGGACCGCTCATGTCCAAGCTCCCTGCAACTCTGTCTTTTCCCACGCTCATCTTCTCTGCGTGCCTCGTCGCCGCAGGCACGTCGTTGGCTCCGGTCCCGGCGCAGGCCCAGCCCCAGAGCCAGACACACACGGCCCGCCTCATCCACCTGACCACCGACGGCACGGCCAATGGCCAGGCCCTGTTCCCCGGGTTCCGCACCCACTCGGTCTGGAACGCCTTGGGGGTGTCTTCCCAGGGTCATGTCTACGTGGCCGTCAGCAACCACTACCAACCCGGCGGCAACGTGGCGGTCTGCAAGTACGATCCCGTCACGGACAGGATCACCGCCCTGGGGGACCTGAAGGCGGTCTCCACGGCTGCCAGCAACTGGATGGCAGCGGAGAGCCAGTACAAGGTCCACACATTCCTGCAGGAGCATGCGGACGGAAAGCTCTACCTGGCCACGGACGACCACCACCCGACGCCCTTCCTGCGGGGGGCACACGTCTACACCATCGACCCGGCGACGGACAAGATCGTCGACTTCAGCAAGACCCAGCCCTACCTGATGGACAAGTCCCTGAAGGTGATCCAGAACACCGGCAAGGCGGCAGAGCGCAGCGGGGTGTTCATCGAGTACTACGGCATCAAGGGGATCTCCCTGAACCGACGGGCACCAGGGGTGATGTACGCGATGACCTACCCTGATGGACACGTGATCCGGTACGACACGAAGACCGGCGGCATGAGCACCATCGGCCGGTCAGCGGGGGTGAACTTCATCTTCTACACCGACAACTCCGGCAACGCCTACTATGCGAGGCAGGCCCAGAGCGGGCTGGCGCTGGTCAAGTACGTCCAGGCCAGCGGCAAGACGGTGACCATCAAGGCTTCGTTTCCGGGTGTGGACCTGGGGGCCATGGCGCCGACCCAGTCCGGGGAAATCGTCTACTGCCTGGTCGCTGACACCCTGAAGGTCTACCGCCTCGACTGCAGGAACGACACGTTCACCGAGCTCACTACGCTCTGCGGCACGAACTGGTGGCGGGTCTACAACCTCTCCTTGAGCCCCGACGGCAGGTTCCTCTATTACGTGAGCAACAACAACAGCCGCAGCACGATCTGCAGGATCGACCTGGCCACGAAGGTCTGCACCGAGGTGCTCGACGTGGACAAGCTCCTCGGCACCCGCAACCTCTGCTTCGGCGGCGTCAACGTCTGGGACCAGTCAGCCAGGTTCTACACCGCGGTGTGGACCTACCCCGATACGTCCGACGTGGCGCTGCTCCAGGTCACTACGGACGCCCACGCCCTGGTGGGCTCGCCGCAGAGCCTCTCGGTATCCAGCGGGGGTACCCAGAAGCTGGCTCTGACGGCCGGACCGGACAATGCGGAGCACACCTATCTGCTGCTGGGCTCCTTGGGGGGCACCGGGCCGGGCCTCGAGTCCAACGGCCTGACCCTGCCGCTCCGCTATCCCGACATCTACCTCGACTACACCTTTTGGAACCCGAACTCGCCGCTTCTGCAGAGCTCGGCGGGGAAGCTGGACAGCAACGGTGCCGCGACGGCGTCGTTCCGTCTGCCTCCGGGCCTGGGGGCACTGTTGGGGTTGAAGGTCCACCACGCCTTCGCCGTCCTGAACCAGGTGCTGCAGGTAGTATTCACAAGCAACCCTGTGCCGGTGACGATGACCCGCTAGCGCGACAATCCGAGCCCGGGTCTGGGTGTGGCACGCCCATGACAGGGCGACAAAGGGATGGTCGCGTCATCCCGGGGCCTCGCGGCGCCGTTCGTTGGAACGGCCACGTCCCCGAGCCCGGGTCCAGGATCGAGACACGACCAAGAAGGGCTAACGCCTGCCGAGCTGTTCTGCGGAATCCGTGTGATAGCCTCCACTGGGAGCGTGAATCTCATGGGGAAACCAAGAAAGGACGCGGAAAAGGGCGTTGCCATCATCCTGGGCCTGTTTCTGAGCATCATTGCCATAGGCCTGGCGGTCTCCAGCGTGCAGCTGCTGAACTCGCAGCGCAAGAACACCGAGACCGGCCATCGCCTTCGCGGTCAGGCACTGCAGTTCGCGCGCTCGGGCCTCACCGAAGCGGCGAACTGGTTGCGCCGGCAGCCCTCGCAGCCCGTGCAGACCTTTGCGCCCCGACGGGACGTCTCGGCATCCCCGGCGATCATGGAAACGGACGACCCTGACATCGGCCTGGTTCGCGAGTTTCCGATCAACGGTGGGTTCTGGGGGCGCTACGAAATCTGGAAGCCATGGGCCGGCGATCCGGACCCGGATCGGCTGATCCGGCGGATGAACCTGCAGGTCGAGGACGTGTCCCAGAGCCGCGGCGGCCTGCCAGCGGGCTCCGTGTGGAAGGTCAAGAGCATGGGGTACGTCTTCAAGTACGTGGATCCCACGAAGGCCTTCAACGAGCTGCCGAACAAGGTGCTGGGCACGGAGCTCCTCGAATCCGAAGTGCGCCGCATCCTCCTCACGTTCCCGGGGTCTTCGGCCCTCAACGTCAACGACGGGAACAATGCCCACGTCAACACCGGGGGAAGGGTCATCGGCGGCGCGGATGGCGCCGGCATCACCTATCCCGCCAACTCCGGGACGCCGACCCAGGGGCCCCTGGACGACAACCGTGTTTCCGGCAGCCCGGGTCTCTCGCCGATCCCGGACTATGACGACGCCATGGAAACGGTGTTCGGGCTGGGTGAAGGCCAGCTGCGGGCCATGGCGGACCTGGTGGTCACCGACATGGACGACTTCCCCGTTCCCGTCCCATCGAACTCCATCGTGTTCGTCGATCTCGGCAACGTGGCCTTCACCGCAGGAACACCCCTCCTGGGAACCGGCATCGTCGTCGTCAACGGCACGGTGCGTATCGCGGCCGGCAGCAACTCGGACTTTGCGGGCATGCTCTACTGCAAGGGCAACTTGACGGTGCGCGCTCCCTGCGAGATTGCCGGGACCGTGGTGAGCCAGGGGAACGTCACCATCCAGGGAAGCAAGGATCTGGCGATCATCCGCTATGACGGCTCGGTCTTGGATGCCCTGCGCCGGGACGTGTCCCAGTACCGCCTGGCCGGCGCCATCCGCCGGTCCATCGTCAGGGACTGAGGCTGGGACAGGGGACGCAGTCGGAGGGGTGCAGACTTGATCAGATCTACAAACACTCAGGGGGATCGGAAAGTGCAAGACGGGAATTGGGATTCAGCAGCATGGGTGAGGGGACCTGGCCTCGTGGCACAACACCGAGATGACGGGCGACGCCCGCGTCCAGGAACCTCGGACTCGAGAACCTCCGGAATGACGATCCCCGAGCTCTGCATGGGCCTGATCGTCATCGTGCTGGTGGCCTCGATTCTCCTGGGAACCATGTCCACCACCTACTCCTCTGTCCGGAGTCACCGCGACAAGGTCTTTGCCTACAGCGTGGCCCAGGGGATCCTCGCCGAGCTCACGGCCCTGGCGCAGGCCTCCTCGGAGGACAATCCCTTCGATAGCGGCCTCTACGACGACGGCACGGGGTCCAACCCCACCCTGAGCATCACCCAGGAGGGCGGCTCACTGGTGGCGCCAGACCACCCTACCTCCGGCAACATCCAAAGGGACGGCAAGTGGGTCTGGCAGCGGCGGATCAACATCACGCGGATGCCAGGTCTGAACAACACCAGCCTGCAGTACGCCACGGTGACGGTGTTCCAGAACGTCCAGAAGGAGCTGGTCTTCGCCAGCCTCTCCACCGTCCTGAACGGCACCACGACCAGCTTCCCCAGCTCCCAGGTCTACGACGTGTACCTGCTGGCCATCGACACCGTTCCCGGGTGGTGGCTGAGCATGGATGCCGCCCGGTCCTTTGTGGAGGCCATGTTCAACGACCTGGAAGGCCGCAACCCGGGACTGGAGTTCCGGACCCACTGGATCACCAAGTCGAGCTACGGGAGAAACCCCGTCTATCGGCCCTACATCAACGCGACCGTAGATACCCTCGAGAAGATCCCGGAGGTCTACTTCTACCCCGGCATGCTCCCGACCGGCGGCAGCCTGGACAACGTCTACAGCTGGGACATGATCAAGGGTCGCCTGCTGACGAACGAGGGGGAGATGCACGGCTACAGCGCGACGCGCAACCCCTTCCCCTATGCGGTGGCCGACTTCTACAACCACGCCATGCGCCTGCCCCAGGAGCAGGCCCTCCACGCCCGGCGGGTCGCTCTCGCCAAGGCGCGGCAGGACGCGATCGATGACGCCCTGGCCAAGGACCTGCCGCCACCCCAGGAGCTGGACGACATGTCGCAGGAACCGACCCTGCGACTGTTCCTGGAGGACCTGAACAGCTATCCCACCAAGTACCAGA